>NZ_DATHKG010000144.1:0-13093 GCF_035489435.1 Flavitalea sp. | reverse complement strand
ATCCTGAGCCACAGCAATGGAAAAGCTATAAGGACCGTTCGACAAATATCAGCACACCCCCTGTTAAAGAAGCATAGTTTCAGGAGAGAATATTATGAAAAAATTTACGGCAATATTCCTGGCAATACTCACAGCATGTGGAGGCAGCGGTTACCCTAGAGCCGAAGATGCACAGGATGCGGGCCGGGAATTTATACGGGCCACACTTGACGGAGAACACGATAAGGCAAAATTTTACCTGCTGCATGATACCACCAACCTCCTGCTGCTGAAACAGCAGGAATCTAATTACAACCAGTTGAGTGGTAAGGAAAAAAATGAGTTCAGGCAATCATCCATCAGGCCGATTGAAATTAAACCCGTAAATGATTCAGTAACACTCTATAAGTACTACAATACATATCATAGTAAAGACACTACAACGCTTCGGATAGTGCGGGTCAACTCGGATTGGGTAGTTGACCTGAAGTCTATCATAAAAATGTGACGGTGACCGTTGGTTTTTTGATTTACTTTGCACCCACAAAATAAACAAATCACTTATATGATGACTGTCTCTCATCCCTGGCATGGGGTACCGTATGGTGAAAATGCACCGGAAAATGTGAATGCAATCATTGAAATCCCACAAGGTTCCCGTTGTAAATATGAAATTGATAAAGCCAGCGGATTGCTGAAGCTCGACCGGGTAATCTACTCATCTTTCTATTATCCCTGTAACTACGGATTCATTCCCCAAACCTATGGCTATGATAAAGATCCGTTGGATATAATGGTTCTTACATCATTACCTGTGCAGGCGCTTTGCCTGATGGACGCAAAGGTAATTGGAGTTATGGGTATGATAGATGGTGGTGACGCTGACGATAAAATTATAGCCGTTGCGGCAAATGATCCCAGTGTGAATCACTACAATGATATTGAGGAATTGCCTAAACATTTCTTTGATGAACTTCGTCACTTTTTTGAAGAGTATAAAAAACTGGAGAATAAAACCGTAGTGGTTGAAGAGTTCCAGGGCAAATCAACGGCGTTAAAAATTATTAATGATGCGATTGCTTATTATAAAGAAAGCTTTTTGAAGTGATGAGTTTATGAGTTATGGGTTTTAGTGGTGAGTGGTAAGTGGTGAGTTAGTGTGGGAGTTATTGAGAGTAATAAGTGATTAACCGGTTTTGTAGAAATTTCGCTTTCGGAAGCTGATTATATATTTTTCAGGCACTTGGATGACAAATATTGTTTACTGTTAGAAATATTATTAAATTTATAACATAAGCGGGGCAATGATTTATGTGCATCATTGCCCCGCTTATTTATTTACCCGGCTTATTATTTGTCCCGCTCATTTATTTGCACCGCTTTATGGAATTCATTTATAGCGATAAAAGATAAATTCATCACTACTTAATTCACAACTACACTCACCACTCACCACTCACCACTTCTTTTTATTATTTGGATGGAGTTTCGGGCCTGAGTTGATGAGTTAGAAATATCTTTTTATTATCCGCAGCTGATGGGTACGTTCACCGGTATCCCTGTTTATTATACCCATGTTATCGATCGGGTCTATTCGTACTTTAACGGAAGAATGTAAAATTTCGCTTTCATTCAAAAGTATTCCGACATGGGTGATACGTCCCTCGGGGTTGTCAAAAAAAGCAAGATCGCCGCAGCGGGCTTCCTGCAGAAAACCAACGATTTCACCCTGTGTTGCCTGTTGCGATGCATCCCTTAAAATGGGCTTATTAAAAAACTTATATACAGTCTGGCAAAATCCACTGCAATCCACCCCAAATATGCTTTTACCTCCCCAGAGATAACTTGTATTTACAAAAGGAAATCCAACTTCACGTATCATCTCTTCCTCAAAAACAAGTGAAGCGGGATTTATCAGCGTTCCTCCAAACATTATTAAATGCCCGCCCCAGCTGGCTTCTCCATCGGCTAAGCCGGGTATTTGCGATCCAAAAGGAACTCGCATAGGTACACCGTTTACATTTACTTCGCTCTCCCAGTCACCGGTAAGCATAGTCGAACCATTGATGGGCTCTTCCAACACCAGCACATGGCCTTCCTGGCACCATCCCTCATATTGATCGTAGTTGCATCTGATCTTTATCCAGTGATCTTTTTCTTGTTCCAGGATTATACATTGCTCACCAAAAACCTGTTGACTTACCATCTCAGCACGATGAGATGGTTCTGCGCGCATGGGACTAACAGGTACACAACAAATGCCAGATCTCATAATTGATTTTTAAATATGATGTCGTTTTAACTGGTTTAATAAATGTCCCGGAAAATTATGAAATCTTTCCCGCAATGCATCTTAGAGATGACGGACGATCCGTTCCTATTTGAACAAAAAATGACTATTTTCAACCGGTGAGCAAAGACCCGAATGTACATATCAGCGACCAGGAACTTCTCGACAGTTTTTACCGGGATCGCGACAATTACTGGCTTGGTATATTGTTCCAACGATATACTTTGCTGCTTTTGGGTATTGGAATGAAGTATCTCAAAAATGAAGAAGAAGCAAAAGACAGTGTTCAACAGATATTTTTAAAAGCAATAACGGAATTACACAAATACAAGGTCGAATACTTCAAATCCTGGCTCTATATGGTTGCCAAAAATCACTGCCTGATGAAACTGCGTGACCGGCAGCATATGGTTACCACAGAAATTAAAGAGCAAATGGCTGTTGCACCGGCCGAAGATCACTCCCTCTCGCTCCATCTTGAAAAAAACCGTCAGCTTGAGCTCATGAACGAGAGTCTGAAAGAGTTGAGCAGGGAACAACAAGTCTGCTTAACTTTGTTCTACCTGGAAAAGAAGTCATACCAACAGATAACCGAATTAACAACATTCAGCCTTTTGCAGGTGAAAAGTTATATTCAGAATGGGAAAAGAAATCTTAAATTATTACTTGAAAAAAAACTGGGTCAGTGAAGATTCTGAACAATGAGCAACGATCTTTTAAACATATTATCAAACAGTAATAAAGACATCGATAACCAGAAGCTCATGGATTATCTCAGCGGCAAATTGTCTGAACCTGAGAAACATGAAGTGGAGACCTGGATGAATGAAAACGACTTCGCCAATGAAGCCGTAGAAGGTTTACAGAAGTTTGACGGTAAAAAAAACCTTCAGTTATATGTTGATCAGCTCAATAAGGAGCTTAATCAATATATAGAAAAGAAAAAAACACGTCGGGAACGTAAAAAACTTAAAGAAAATCCCTGGATGTACCTGACGATTTTCCTCATTCTACTTTTTGTTGTGGTGGGTTATCTGATCATCCATCAGCTTATGAAATAAGCTGATTCTATAATAACAATACTGTCAGTGGACCTCAATATCACTTTTGTTATCTCCTTTTTTTATTCCCGCTCCTGACCTTTTATATACACTTAACTGATCTGATTGATTTAGTATGGGTACCGGCTTAATATTTCTGTTTATTTTCTTTCTTTTTCCATTCTTCAAATACCTCCATTGAGCTCATCCTTTCGAGATTTTCCATAGGTATTTTTCTCAACTCAATTGCGCTTTGCAGCTGATCATAAATAAAATGATCATCAAAACCGGCATCTGCAGCATCATGGCGGGTACACGCGTAATACACATTATCTGGTCTTGCCCAGTAAATGGCTCCAAGGCACATAGGACATGGCTCACATGAAGTGTAAAGATCACAGCCTGTCAACTGGTAAGTGTTCAGGGCTGTACAAGCCTTTCGTATAGCCACTACTTCAGCATGAGCTGTCGGATCATTTGTAGAAGTTACCGAATTCATACCCCTTGCAACAACCATATCATCTTTAACGATAACACAACCAAAAGGGCCTCCGACCCCTGAGTTCATGCCTTGCCTGGCAAGATCAATGGCCATGTCCATAAATTTTTTACGAGGGTGATCCATGTACATTAATTTACATCAAATTTACGTATCGTAGCTTCTGATATATTCACCCCAAATTAATTGCATGAAAAAAGTTTCGCTCCTGGTTTTGTTTGTTGCCGCAGGCTTTTATGTTTTCGCTCAAAAAATCAGTTATATCGTCTCCTTCCCCAATATCAACCATCATGAGGCGAACATAAGCCTTACTGTATCGGGCCTCGTGCAGAAAAATGCTATATTTCGCATGAGCCGATCCTCACCAGGCCGCTATGCCACTCATGAATTCGGGAAAAATGTTTATGACGTTAAAGCATTCGACAAAACCGGCAAACAAATTACCCTCAACAAAATCGATGGAGATGTATACGAAGTTCCGCGTCATGATGGATTTGTAAGGGTTGAATATACGCTGTTCGCGAATCACCCGGATGGCACTTATGCTGGCATCGACCCGGCTAGTATTCACTTAAATTCGCCGGCCACTTTTTTGTGGGTTAAGGGCGCTGATAAATCTCCTATAGATATAAAGTTTAACCTGCCTCCGGGCAAATCGTGGACAATTGCCACGCAATTAAAGCCGGGTACTGATTCTACCCTGTTCAGTGCCCGTGATTATCAATACCTCATGGATTCTCCGGTGAGTATCGGTGAATTACACTGGAAGGAATGGACACAGATAAACCCTGATAAAAAATCATATAAGTTCCGGCTGGCGCTTGAAGCAAACACCAATGACAGTTCTGTCGAAAAATTTGTACGGAATCTTTCGAAGATAACGAAGCAGGCCCAGGCTGTATACGGAGAATTGCCACCTTTTGATTACGGCACTTATACTTTCTTAAGCGGTGTCAATCTATATGTTAAGGGCGATGGTATGGAACATCGGAACTCAACAGTTATAAATATACCTGCACAATTCACAGGCAATTCGGTACCATCCGTATTTGCTCATGAATTTTTTCATGCCTGGAATGTTGAAAGAATACGCCCGAAAACACTTGAGCCTTTCAACTTTGAAAAAAGTAATATGAGTAATGAACTTTGGTTCGCTGAAGGTTTCACTCAATATTATGGCGAGCTATTGTTACAGCGCTGTGGTTTTCGCGGTATTGAAGAATATACGGGTACGCTCACTTCTCTCGTCAACACAAAAGAAAATACAAGTGGAGCGAAACGCTTTTCACCGGTTGAAATGAGCCGTCATGCCGTATTTGTTGATGCAGGTGTATCTATTGACAAAAATAATTATGCTAACATGTACACCTCCTATTATCCATATGGGGCTTCAATAGCCCTTGCACTTGATCTTGAACTATATTCAAGATATAAGCTAAGCCTGGATAACTATATGCAGGGAGTCTGGAAACGCTTTGGTTTGAAGGAACAGCCTTATACTGTTTCGGGACTCGAGTCTGTGCTGGCGGAGGTTACAAAGGATAAGGCTTTTGCAGCTGATTTCTTTAGCAAGTATGTGAATGGCCATGAATCGTTCAATTATGCACCGTTGTTTGAAAAAGCCGGGTTAAAACTTAGCCAGCCGGGCAAAGGGATTGCCTGGTTAGGAAACCTTGCATTGAAACAGGATCTATCGCTGAATGGGCCAACGATAGCAGGAACTCCATTGTATGAAGCAGGACTTGATGCAGACGACAAAATCATTCAGCTCGACGGAAAAAAGATCGAATCACAAAGTGATTTAAAGACCATTATTGAAGCCCACAAACCGGGCGACAAGGTTAGCATTCAATATCTGCATCGTGAAAAATTAACAACTACAGAAATTGTCTTCTGCCAGAACCCATCTTATACTGTAAGAACTTTTGAAAAAGAAAATATGGAGATAACCCCGGATATTATTGAATTCAGAAAACGTTTGTTGGGTGAAAAGCCTTAGAACGAGTTATGAGTTATGAGTTATGAGTTATGAGTTATGAGTTATGAGTGATGAGTGAGTTATGAATGCAAGAGTGATGAATTAGTCTGAAATATGAACCACTTTAAGAGAGATATGAATTATGAGTTATGAATTATGAAACCAGTTAAGAAACTAAGAGTTATGAATTCATAATTCAACATTTCATAACTGGTTTCATAATTCATAACTCATAATTCATATCTATCTTTACTGGTATTGTATGTATACCGGTTGTGGTTTTAATTTAAGGATCTCGGCAGGAGTCATCACATGACTGTTTGCTTCTCTCAGATCATTTTTGTAGAATAATTTAAACCCGGTAAACTGCACTGGTTCTTTGTGAATAAACTGGCGATAAGTGTTTATTTTCCGGGCCTGGTGTCCCCATCCATCCATGTCCATTACTATCTGTACTTCGGGACGCTTCTTAATCTGCTGATAGTTGGTCACCATTTTTTGGGTGAACCTGTGTACTACCAGGATTTTTGGAGGCAGGTTGTTTTCCTTAACCAGTTTAGCCAGGTAATCGGTAGTATAGTTGATATCGGCGGCATCAAAGCTCCCAACCGCCTTACCCGGAGCCTGGCCACCTTTCATTGAAAATTCGGGATCAATGCCAAAATGTACATTAGGCATCTTAAGGTATTTCTCAAACTCTGGCAATTCTTCCTGGAGCGTGCTCAAGCCCACCTGGATGTCTAGGAAAACAAGTGCATTGATTTTTTCTGCCATAGCCAGCACTTTGTCGATCTCTTTGAATGGCATACGCAATCTGTACTTATTTCCTTTCCCCGGGCTTCCCTGGGCAGTTATGGCTATATAATGCAGGGCAGGTACAACTTCCAGGGTCGAATCGGCCTCCTGCCATTTCCTTACTTCTCCCTGGAGTTTTTCAACCATTTCTTTTTCAGGTAATTCCCCCAATATTCCCATGCGTGTCGAGTACAGGTTGCCGTAATAGGCTATTATCCGCTTGAAAGGCAGGATTGCACCCGGCAAAGGGTAATCGCTCTTTACCGGCCATTTGCCCGATGAATCTTTATTGGTGATATGGTTTGTTAATTGATCGTATAAAACAGTATCCAGGAAGGATCGCACAGAAACAACCGGCTCTGTTGAATCACTTTCCGGTAAAGTGTCCCCTTTTGTACCTGCCGGTGAACTAGCCACGACGTCTGCATTTGTCGAAAAACATGAAGATGCGGTCGTGATTGCAACCAATAAGACCATTGATCTCAATAATTTCACGGGGCTAATTCTTTTATTCTGTTTAGAAAATGTCACACAATCCATAATGTACATGAAGTAATTTTTGAAAAAACGGGATCAGCCGATATTTATTTCAAAATGACTGATATTTATTCGTCGCAAGATAGCATTGTAATTTATCCGCTTCATTTATCCTCTTCGATATTTATCCTCTTCGATATTTATCCTCTTCCTTCGATATTTATCCTCTTCGATCCTCTTCCTTCGATATTTATCCTCTTCTATCCTCTTCCTTCGATATTTATCCTCTTCGATAATTATCCCCTTCGCAATAAATGATAATCAACTGCAAATAATGATTGGTTTTCAAATAATGAGCGGTTTCTAACGATTGGTTTTCGGTGCGTATAATGCGTCCTTTGAAAAACATAAAACCAATTAAAAGGCACAGTAAACCTGAAACCTTCGATATACCGTACGGTTAGACAATTATGGTACCAAAGTATCATTTGGCTTGAAAGCCATGGTTTCTGGGTAGAATACGGGCGTTGCATCATTCACATGCACATTATTCATCGATAAATTTGTCACGTGAAATTAACGCACGAATAAATAATTCCTGGATGCAAATTCGAGATTCATCATTCATGAATACATATTGTATCGGATCTCCCTCACTATTTATTTGCTAAGTTATCTATAAAATTAAGTCTACGCATTTGGTAGACTATTGGATAATCACTAGTATTGCATCTGACATCACTATTTTCTGATTTTGTATTGATGGAAATATGAAACAACTTTTACCAGCCCTTTTGTTGGCGACTACCATTATAACATCATTTGACAGTCCTGTTTCAAACCAGCAAAAGACGGTGACGGGCAAGATAATCGGGGCAGCAAATGAGGGGATCACCGATGCCTATGTTTATGTAGTAGCCGGAGAAGAAGAAACCCTTTCGGTTAAAGATGGCAATTTTTCGCTGAAAACCTGGCAACCCCTGCCACTGGTTCTTGTAATTGAACACAATGATTTTGAAAAACAACGAATTGTAATCCGGGCTGCAGGTAAGCCTGTAACTATAAAATTGTCGGAGCGGAAAAACTGAAGACTTTTTCTTATAATACCAAACCAACGGCCGGTGTTTCTACATCGGCCTTTTTTTGCCAGGTAGCTGATACCACGAAAACGGGTAGTTGATACCATGAAAACGAGTAGTTGATATCATGAAAACAGGTTATTGTTACAATGAAAAAAGGCTGTCACTATAGACAACCTTTCATCATTGCAACTCAATATCTGTATTTTTCAAAATCTGAGTCTCTGCGCCCTCAAATCGTTAATCCGGGGGAATTATGCCCGCTGTTTTGTTGCAGGCTTTTTGTTTGAAATTTTCAATGCAGCATCAATTCCTTTACTCAGATTTTCAAGTGTTGGTTTGCCGGCAAATGGCTCCCCGTTGATAAAGAAAGTAGGAACATCCCTCACCCCCATGTCAAGACCCTCTAACAGGTCGTTCCGAACGTGCCAGCCATAGGTAGAGTTCATAAGTTCTTCAAGGAACTTTTTATTCGTTACACCGGCTTCTTTGGAATGCACTTTCAGGCTTGTTATCCCTAAGTTACGACGCTGGGCAAAAATGATATTATGCATTTCCCAGAATTTCCCTTCCTGTGAAGCGGCAACAGCAGCTTCCGCGGCTTTCATGGAGCGTTGGTAAACCTGTGTTAACGGGAAATGCCTGAAATTAAAATTCATCTTGTCTTCATACTTATCCATCAGTTGTTTTACAACTTCGTTAGCCTTTGCGCAGGCTTCGCTTTCATAATCTCCGAATTCGACCAGTGAAACCGGCGCATCAGGGTTTCCCGTGATTATGTTCTTTGGAGGAATAACCTCAACTATAACCTTTGCTTTTGGTGGCATATTTCTTCTGTTTTGTCTTTAAATTTGACTTATTGTGTTTTTTCGATTTCTGCTTTTTCATTTCTGAATACAACAACTCCATCAAAAACATCGATCAGTACGTGTTGGGATCTATCGATTTCTCCAGCCAGTATTTTCTTGCTCAGCTGGTTGACGATTTGTTTTTGAATCAGCCTTTTTAGTGGACGGGCGCCAAATTGGGGATCGAAACCATTTTCTGCGAGATAATCAATAGCGTATTCACTAAACTCTATTTGTATTCCATTTTTCGCTACCAGCTCTTTAAGCTGATGTAGCTGAATGGAAATTATTCCCCTGATATCCCTTTTCAGCAGAGGCTGGAACATGATCACCTCATCAATCCGGTTCAGAAACTCCGGCCGGATCGTCTGCCTTAACAGTTCAAGAACTTCCCGACGTGTATTATCTACAACATCTTCAATGTTCATTTCGTTCACATCTTCAAAATTACTTTGGATAATATGGCTGCCCATATTACTGGTCATAATGATGATGGTATTCTTAAAATTCACTACTCTACCCTTACCATCGGTCAGCCTTCCATCGTCCAATACCTGCAATAATACATTAAAAACATCAGGATGCGCCTTTTCGATTTCGTCCAAAAGGACCACTGAATACGGCTTTCTCCGCACTGCTTCGGTCAGTTGACCGCCCTCATCGTAACCAACATATCCCGGAGGAGCACCGACCAGCCTGCTGATCGAATGTTTTTCCTGGTATTCACTCATATCTATCCGGGTTAGCATACCCTCATCATCGAACAGGTAGTCTGCCAGCGCGCGGGCTAATTCAGTTTTACCTACTCCCGTGGTTCCCAGGAAGATAAACGATCCAATCGGCCTTTTTGGATCCTGTAAACCGGCGCGGCTGCGTCGGATTGCATCAGCTACAGCAACGATTGCTTCCTCCTGGCCAACTACTCTTTTATGCAATTCATCCTCTAATTGCAATAATTTCTCCCGCTCACCCTTGAGCATTTTTGCTACGGGTATTCCTGTGGCTTTTGCTACAGACTGGGCAATATCTTCTGCGTCGACCTCTTCTTTTAACAATCTTTTTTCAGATAATTGACCAAGTTGGGCGGTAAGTACCTCCATTTTTGCCTCTGTCTCCTTCACTTTTCCGTACCTGATCTCAGCAACACGACCATAATCGCCATTTCTTTCCGCTTGCTCCGCCTCCTGTTTCAGCTGTTCGATAGTCGCTTTCGAGCTTTGAATCTTGTCAACAAGTTCCTTTTCCTGCAGCCACTTCGCCTTCAGCGTATCACGTTGAACGCTAAGATTACTGATTTCAATCCCAAGTTCTTTGAGCTTGGCTTCATCATTTTCTCTTTTTATCGCTTCACGCTCAATTTCCAGCTGACGGATATTCCTTTCGAGTTTATCGAGCTCCTCCGGCATTGAGTTCATCTCAAGTCTCAGTTTCGCAGCGCTTTCATCTATCAGGTCTATGGCCTTATCCGGCAGAAAACGATCGGTCATATATCGGTGTGACAATTCCACAGCCGCAATGATCGCGTCATCTTTGATACGGACATGATGATAAGTTTCATACCTTTCTTTCAGACCCCGCAAAATAGAAACGGCATCTTCAATAGAAGGTTCGTCTATCATTACACGCTGAAATCTTCTTTCAAGGGCCTTATCTTTTTCAAAAAATCTCTGGTATTCGTTAAGTGTTGTTGCCCCGATGGCCCTGAGTTCACCACGCGCCAGTGCAGGTTTCAGGATATTTGCTGCATCCATTGCACCTTCCCCACCACCGGCTCCAACAAGCGTATGAATCTCATCAATGAAAAGAATAGTTTCGCCATCGCTGGCCGCAACTTCTTTAATTACACCTTTTAATCTTTCTTCAAACTCACCCTTGTATTTGGCTCCCGCAATCAGAAGTCCCATATCAAGCGCATAGATCGTTTTTGATTTTAGATTCTCCGGTACGTCACCGTTAACAATCCGGTGGGCCAGGCCTTCCGCAATGGCAGTTTTACCAACACCAGGCTCGCCCACAAGTATGGGGTTATTTTTACTACGGCGCGACAGTATATGAAGTGTTCTCCTGATTTCTTCATCCCTGCCAATCACCGGATCCAGTTTACCCGCCCTTGCCATTTCATTGAGGTTCTTCGCAAACTTATTAAGGTTATTATGTTGCGTCTCCTGGGTCTGCGATGAAATAGTAGAACCTTTCCGAAGGTCTTTGATAGCTGCAATCAGCCCTTTCTCGGAAACACCGGCGTCTTTCATCAATTTCCCGGTGTTATCATTGTTTAGTAATATTGCGAGTAACAAGTGCTCAACGCTTACAAATTCGTCTCCGAACTGCTTGAGTAAGGTACCCGCCTTCAGGAAAACATTATTCGCCTCCCGGCTCAACGACTGAGCCGGAGTTCCGGTATCCGATTTTGGCAACCTGGCAATGCTTTCGTCAATTTTGCTTTCGAGGAAAGCAGGATTCACATTGTTTTTCTTCAACAGAAATTCAATCGGCGAGTCCTCGTTGGTGAGCAATGCCTTTAAAATATGTTCTGATTCGATATTAGGATTCCCATTATTGTACGCAACCTGCTGAGACTGCGCAATAATTTCCTGTGCCTTTATTGTGAAATTATTTGGATTCATAAGCTTCAATTATTGCTTTTTACGACTATTTTTAAGTGCAAATGCTACTCCAAACCCAACTGCCGGTAAGTATGTCACAAAAATTGAATCACACCTGCCTGATATGCAGATTCTTAGTAATATTTATGCTATTCTGGCTGCCTGCAACCAGCCAATATAATTTTGATGATCTGACTGCCCGTCTACAACGGTCGCAAAAACAGCTGGGTAACAACGCGATAACCCTGGTTTTCAAAGACGATTCTCTGATTTACAAAAAAGAGATGGGTGAAGAATTCACTGCAAAAACCTCAGCACCCATAGCCACTTCAGGGCAGTGGCTGGCAGCGGCAACCATTATGACATTTGTTGACCAGGGTAAACTTGAGCTGGATGATCCCGTTTCTAAATATCTTCCCATTTTTACTAAATATGCAAAAGGCTATCTCACCATTCGCCACTGCCTATCCAATACAACCGGCATTGAATCTGAAAAAGGAAAATTGGGTAAGATAATTGGAGGTAGAAAAAAATTCAGTACGCTGGAGGATGAAGTTAATGCAATCGCCGCCAAAGAAATTTCCAACAATCCCGAGAAAGAATTTCACTATGGCAACCTGGGAATAAATATAGCTGCCCGCGTAGTAGAAGTAATTGGCAAAAAAAGTTTTGACCGTCTCGCACAAGAAAGAATAACAAGACCATTGAAGATGCGGGCAACAAGTTTTACCGACGAAAACGGAGGTGCTATCAACCCTGCCCTCGGCGCAAGATCTTCCGCCAACGATTATCTCAACTTTCTCATAATGATCATGAATAACGGAAAGTTCGATGGCAAACAAGTTATCAGTGAGAATTCATTACAGGAAATGCAAAAGCAGCAATTTGTTGGACTACCAGTTGCCTTTAAACCTGTCGAAGCAACCGGGTTCGATTTCGGTTTAGGAAACTGGATTGAAGCAAAAGATTCTGAAGAAAAAACTACTGTTATTGGATTTCCTGGTTCTACCGGAACCTGGGCTGTGGTTGATAAATGTCGCAAATATGCTGCGATCATCTTTGTGAAAAATGCAGCTGATGATATTCCTCAGAAAGTATATCTCGATCTTAAAGCTGCGATTGATGAGCAGGTGAAGTCTTCTTGTAATTAATTCGCTGCTTTATTTTATTCGCTGTTGATTTTGCATGTTCAGGGCGTTCACTCGGTTCTTCCCTTCGCCGGATGGGCCTTTCGGTTGGTTTGATTTGCCACTGTGATTCCTGGTTATTACCATTGTTCATGCCGGTGGCTGCTGTTGTCTCCGATCGGCTTTTTGTTCCCTGATCGGCTTTTTTAGGTATGCTTGTAGTGCTGGTTGCTGTTGGGCCCTGATCGGCTTCGGTAACTCCGGGCAGGAATCGAAGGTGGCAATCAAACCAACCTCAGGCCCATCCTGCACGTTCTAATCTCGTTCACTTAAGGGGATATGCGACTTGTACAACAAAATTCAACATTCACTTAT
>NZ_DATHKG010000143.1:0-12765 GCF_035489435.1 Flavitalea sp. | reverse complement strand
CAAAGCCGATCAAGGCACAAAAAGCCGAACGGAGACAACAGCAACCACTGGCATAAACAATGAAACTAACCACGGGACACAGCCAAACAAAAGCACCATCCCACTCCCAACGGAGCGAAGGAATGAAACAGAACTGTTGCTTAATTGTACTCGTCGACAATTGCACGGACATACCCACCCAAGGTCCATTAGAAATCCCGAAATTGTTAAAACAGCGATAGCTTTGAAATAATCATTGCGAATACTGTGTTGTTTTACTAGTTTTGCACCTTCAATTCAAGCTCTTAAAATGATCAGTAGAAGAAATATCAGGGTGAAAGTGATGCAAATGCTTTATTCGATTGAAACCCTGGAGGAACAGCTTAAACCAGGTGAGCCAGTCAAATTACTCCAAAAACAGTTCGATCAGTCCCGTCAGTTATTTATCTATTTAGTACACTTTTTAACAGAAGTTGCCCGGTATTCCGAGACTCATGCCCGCAACAAGGCCTCAAAACACCTCCCTTCCGCTGAAGATCTTACCATTAATACAAAAATCGCCGGGAACGAATATCTCTGGAAGATCCTGGAATTGCCCTCTTATCAACAAGCCATTAAAGATGAGAAGCCTCAGTATATTTCCAATCCTGATCTTTTAAAGAAGATTTACCTGGACCTGGCTTCCTCAGAAGTATATGCGACTTATATTAATGCTCCGGGCAGAGAAAAGAAGTCAGAAAAGGAAATTCTCGAATATATTTTTACAGATCTCATGCTCCCGAATGAGCATTTCACCAGTTTTGTAGAAGAACATTTTAATAATTGGGATGATGATGGTGAAATGATGAACCTGCTTGTTCTGAATTTTATTACCAAGCCGGCCACTGCGGATCTTCAGCAATTGGTAAGTCGCGAAAAATGGCTGTTTGCAAAGGAACTCCTGGAAACCAGTCTTGTTAAAAAAGAGCTGACCATGGAATACATCAAACCAAAATTAAAAAACTGGGATCCCGAGAGAATAGCTGCATTGGATATGATCCTGATGCGCATGGGTGTTTGCGAGTTTTTATTTTTTGAAACCATTCCTCCAAAAGTAACTATCAACGAATATATTGACCTCGCAAAGGAATATAGCACCCCACAGAGTGGCCATTTTGTAAACGGTATTCTTGATAACATCCACAAAGATCTTGTGAAAGACGAAAAGATGCATAAGATCGCCTACAAGTAAAAAGCCATCAAAACACCAGATAAATCAGCAATCATGAAAAAATTGTTCGCTTTGCTTTTATTAGCTTCCGCATTTACAGGCTGCAAGGATACTCCGGATAAACCGGCTGAGGACGCAATTATCGCACCTGGCGCCAATGCACTTACAAGCATAGAATGGATAGAACCTAAAAAAGATCTTGGTACCATCAATGAAGGACAAAAACTGCAGATCAGCTTCCATTTGAAGAATACAGGAACCGCCCCGCTTGTGTTGCAATCAGTTGTTCCGGGTTGTGGATGTACAGTGGCAGATTATCCGAAAGAACCCATAGCTCCTGGTAAGGAAGCAGATATTACAGCCTCATTTGATAGCAAAGGAAGGGAGGGGCAGCAACACAAAGAAATTACTGTAACTGCCAATACTAAGGAATCAAGTCAGCACACACTGAGCTTTAATGTAATGGTAGTTAAAGCGAAAAGCTGAATAATTTTTACCTAATTTTGCAGCTCGTTTAATAATAAATATTCAAAAATGACATCACTAGCTATTTTTTTACAGGCAGCAGGAGGATCCGCAGGAACTTTTCAATTATTGTTGTTAGGAGGAATGATCCTCGTTTTCTGGTTGTTTATGATTCGTCCCCAGGCAAAAAAAGCGAAGCTCGCAAAACAGTTTCAGCAGAATATGCAAAAGGGAGATAAAATCGTAACCATTGCCGGTATACATGGAACAGTTAACAAGGTAAACGAAGATGGCACCATTATGATTGAGACCAGTCCCGGTAGTTATATGAAAATCGAAAAAAGTGCGATTTCAATGGAATGGACAACAAACTTAAACAAACCAGCCGCTCCAGCTAAATAATACTACACTATTGTATACATTTAATGCCGGCAATTCGCCGGCATTTTTTTTAACACTTAAATCATTTTTTTAACACTTAAATAATGGTGATCAAAATAGGTGTTACAGGGGGAATCGGTTCCGGCAAAAGTACAGTAGCAAAAATTTTTGCTGTACTGGGCGTACCTGTATACTATGCCGATGATGCTTCCAAACGGATCATGAACAGCGATCCCGAAGTAATTGATATGATCACCCGTCATTTTACCAAAGAGGCATATAAAAATGGCAGGCTTGACCGCTCATTCCTTGCAGCGCAGGTATTTAACAATAAGGCCAAACTTGAACTGCTGAATTCACTGGTTCATCCGGCAACCATCCGTGACGCAGACAGATGGCTGAGTGTTCAGCAGGCACCATATGTAATAAAAGAAGCGGCCCTGCTTTTCGAAAGCGGTTCATATGCAGCACTTGATTATGTGATCGGTGTGTCGGCACCATACGAACTCAGGCTGCAAAGAACCATGGCCCGTGATAAATCAAACAGGGACGAGGTTATTGCCAGGATGAACAGGCAGATCGATGAAAATATCAAAATGAAACTTTGTGATTTCATCGTATATAATGACGAGATTCAACTCTTAATACCGCAGGTCATAAAACTGCATGAATTGTTTATCAGGGAATCTATCGAAAGAAACGCTTCGGAATCAACCGAAAGAAACGCTTCTTTGCAAAACCCCTGAACAACTATTCCCGCTTTCAATATTTCCCTATATTTATCGGCTAAACTCTCTACATGATCAAAAGACTAGCTGCTTCTGTACTGGCATTGATATGCGGGTACGTAATGCAGGCGCAATCTGACTACAGTAATTCACAGCAACAGTCTGCCAGGATAAATGCACTGGCTAAATCAAATCCACAGCTAGCTTCTGTAAGATCAATAGCAAAAACAACCGGTGGCAAGGATATCTGGATGATAACAATCGGCACAGGTAAAACCGAAGCAAAACCAGCCATAGCCGTAGTTGGCGGTGTTCAGGGCAATCACTTGCTTGGAACAGAACTCGCAATAGGTTTTGCTGAACAACTTGTACAGGGTGCGGGTTCAGATTCTATCAAAACCTTAATTGCCAATACCACTTATTATATTTTTCCGAACATAAGTCCAGATGCGATGGAGCAATATTTTGGAAAGCTTAAATATGAAAGACTGGGCAATTCAACTTCGACTGATGATGACCGTGATGGCAAGACAGGTGAAGATGAATTTGATGACCTCGATGGCAATGGAAAAATTAACTGGCTTAGAATCGAATCTCCACTGGGAACTTTTATCACCCATCCTGATGATGCCCGGGTTTTAATAAAGGCCGATCTCAATAAAGGAGAAAAAGGAAAATACCTTGTTATAGCAGAAGGCATTGACAATGATAAAGACGGTGAATTTAATGAAGATGGAGAAGGTGGTGTTGCTATCAACAAAAACCTTTCATTCAAACATCCATCTTTCACTAAGGGCGCAGGAGAATTTGCTGTTTCTGAAATTGAATCGAGAGCTTTGTTGGATGTGTTATACAATAGCACGAACATCTATGCATTGATTTGCCTTGGTCCTGACAATAATCTCTCCACCCCTATTACCTATAATGCTGCAACGGCAACACAACGCCTGGTGGCCGGTTACCTGGAACCTGATACAAAGGTGAATGCGATTGTTAGTGAGCTGTATAATAAAATAACTGCGATGAAAGACGCGCCAAAAAATCCCGGTACTGGCGGTGACTTGTTATCATGGGGATATTATCATTTTGGACGTTTTAGTTTCGGTACACCGGGCTGGTTTGTCCCCAAGGCAAAAGCTGATACTGCGAAGAAGGAAAAGGCTTTGACGGTTGATGATCCGGTAGCAAATTATCTCCGGTTTGCAACACAGCAGGGCATTACAAACAGCTTTACTGAATGGAAACCAATTCAGCATCCCGATTTCCCCGGTCAGAAAGTTGAATTAGGGGGTATCGATCCTTTTGTGCTGGTGAATCCACCATTTAAACTTGTGCCGGAAATCACGAAAAAACATACGACTTTTCTGATAAAATTTGCAGGACTTCAGCCCGAAATTGACATACTTAATCTGAAGACAGAGAAGGTGAATGGTGGTCTGACAAGGATAACGGCAACGATAGCAAACAAAGGAATACTGCCGGCAAATTCGGCACTTGGCGAAAAAAACTATTGGCTTAAAAGGGTGAATGTAAAACTTGAAACCACCAATAACCAAACCGTGATCAGTGGCAAAAAATCCCAGTTGATCAATAACCTGGATGGCCTTGGTTCGCAACAATTAACCTGGCTGGTTAAAGGTTCAGGTACCATTACATTAGAAGCAGGTTCTCCAACAACCGGAACAAAAAGACAAGAGATAAAATTATAAATATCAATGCCCCGATTACTGATCCGGGCATTGATGGAAACAAATTGATAATACTGATAATACATGAAACAATTCAGAAAGTCACTATTCCCCTTTATCATCGCTGTCATCTCCGCATTGCCGGTGCCCGCGCAGAATGCTGATCAGATATTCAAAGCTGCCGGCAGCCCCGCTAATCCAAAGGTTGTTTTAAGCTGGAACAAGTATTATGATCATGCAGGTATCACCGAGATATGTAAGAAGATTGCCGCGGCCTACCCGGATCTTGCAAAACTTGAATCTATTGGAAAATCCTTTGAAGGTCGTGATTTATGGTGCCTGTCTATCACTGATTACAAAAAAGGCACAGCTTCAAAAAAGCCTGCCATGTATATTGATGGCAACATCCATTCAAATGAAATCCAGGGTGCTGAATTCGCAATGTATACTGCCTGGTATCTCACAGAATCTTTTTTTGATACAAAGTTTATACAAGAACTGCTCGCTGATAAAATTTTTTATATCGTACCAAGTATTAATCCTGATGGACGCGACAGCTATATGCATAAAGGCAATACTGCAAGCTCTCCCCGCTCCGGTGTTATACCGGTTGACAATGACCGTGATGGATTGGTTAATGAAGATGGTTATGATGATCTGGATGGAGATAAGGAAATTTTATACATGCGAAGAAAAAATGCCAATGGTAATCTGCGTGCAGATCCAAATGATCCTTCCAGAATGATAACCGTACCTGCGGATCAGAGAGGTGATTATGAAATCCTCGGCCTTGAAGGTATTGACAATGATGGGGATGGACTGGTAAATGAGGATGGTTACACCTTTGAATACGATCCAAACCGCGACTGGGGATGGGGATGGCAGCCGAATTATATCCAGGGCGGTGCTTTCAAATATCCATTCAGTTTGCCGGAGAACCGTGCTGTGATGGAATTCGTAATGAAACATCCGAATATCGCTGCAGCACAATCATATCACAATGCCGGTGGAATGATCTTACGCGGACCCGGGGGCCAGGAAGACATTGGTACTTACAACGCGCAGGATGTTCGTGTTTATGATTTTATTGCTAAGAAAGGCGAGGAACTGATACCAGGTTATAAATACCTGGTTGTTTATAAAGATTTGTATTCAGCCTATGGTGGAGAGCTTGACTGGTTTTATGGTGGACGCGGCATCTATACATATTCGAATGAATTATGGACACCTTACCTTATGTTTAACAAAGATGCTACCCGTGATCCGCAGGATCCTTCATCAGGTGAATTCAACCGACATCTCCTTTTTAAAGATGCCTTTGTAGATTGGCATGAATTTAATCACCCACAGTACGGAAAGATAGAAATCGGTGGTTTTAAAAAGAACTTTGGACGGACTCATCCTGGTTTCCTTCTCGAAAGCGATGCACACCGTAACATGGCGTTCACCATTTATCATTGCTACCATACTCCAAAACTTGAAATTGATTCAATTACCGAAAAAGATCTCGGCGATGGTTTAAAGGAAATCACCGTAGTAATTGCGAACCGCCGGATCATGCCAACGCATTCGAGCCAGGATACGAAATACAAAATCGAAAGACCTGATTATATCAACATAACGGGGGCAAATGTGATAGCAGGAATGGTTGTTCAGAATCGTGATCTTAATATCACCACGGAGCAGAAAACAAATCCGCAAACGATCGAAGTTGATAATATACCGGGCATGGGTACCATCACTGTCAGGTGGATAATACAGGGCTCTGGAAAATATGGCATAAATGTGGATAGCAGGAAGGGCGGCCTTGTTAGCCGTTCAAAATAACCAACATGTTCAGTTTTACACGAAAATCGTATTTCGTCGTATTCACCATTCTGTATGTTGGATCTATCGTTTATCTGTATAAGACGGGCTACCCTACCGTTCATTTATTGGCTACGCTGTTTTCTTATACGCTGATATTACCTCTCCTGGCATATTTTATTTCCCTCAAGTCGCGAAAAGCGGTATCAAGTCAGCCATTTTTTTACCGGGAATGGATTACACTTTTAGCGCTGATCGCTTATATAATAATTTATATTTCATGGGGGGACCATTTCTTAGGCCGGGGCTTGTCTGCAGCATTTTCAGATAATCCTAAAACCTTGTATTTGCTGGACGCTTTAAAAGAAGTCGTCTTTTATTTTGTGATACCATTCAGTCTTTATCGTTTTATCTATGGTTTTACCTTAAGGGAAGCGGGTCTTCATATACCATTCAAACATGTTTTCTCCCGGCAAAATATCATAACATTCCTGGTTCTTGCTACAGCCATAATTATTTTGCAATATTATTTCAATGAAGAACTGGATCAACTATGGGAAGGGGAATACACCCGTGGAACCTTATTTACCGCGATCCCAATTTTGTTTGTTATTCTTTTCTTTAAAGCTGGTTTGGCTTACGGCTTTTTTTTCAGGGCATTGATGCAGTCCCGGTTTTCAATTGGTCTCAATTCAAAATTTGGCGGGATGCTCGTTTCGTTGTTGATTTTTGGACTCGCTCATCTCCCACTTTATTTAAAAGAAGGAATTCCGGACAAACATGAGGTGGGTCATTATCCCGGTGAATTAAGTTCGCTGGCAATTTGTATAGGGATCATCTCAATCAATTCACTATTCATCGCAATTATCTGGCGGCGTTCAAAAAACCTCTGGCTGGTGATGGGACTCTATGCCATTCTGGAGTTACTCCCTAATCTACACCACTTCATAGCAACCTGGATGTGACAGATCAGAACGCCTGACAAAAGTTTCGGCATTATCTAAAAATAAAATTCCCCGCCGTTCTCAGGCAGGGAATCTCGTTACATAAATCTGCGGTTGGGTTACAATGACGTTAGAGGCGCCTGTTAATAGTCTACGATTAGAAATCCGGGTTAAGGGGTTAGATGTAAGGGGGTTAGGGGTTTCAGGGGTAAGGCTGGTTAGTTTTGGTTGTTTAGCTTGTTAGTTTGGGCTGTTTGGCTTGTTAGTTTGGGTTGAAAAATCAGTTAGTTTTAGTTGAAAACTGACGGGTTGTCGTTTTTCAGTAAGTTGGTTTTGGTTACTGATCGGTTAATGTTGGTTGTTTTAAGGGCAAAAATTTTTGATTTGTTCCGGCTTCCGGAATCAGCAAATTTCTACGTAGGGATCCGGACGGAAACTTTCAAGGTTTAGGTTAAGGGGCTACTGCTCAGTTAGTTTTCTTTTGTTTTAAGCAGTTTGTTTTGGTAGAGCAAAGATGCATGTATTACCCCCTCACTCCCTTCAAACTTCTCAGGTAATAGTGACTTCTTGGATAAAGATTTAGATTACCCTAAGTAAAATCCCTTAGAAAACAGGTAAGGGAAAAGTTATAATTGAAAAAGGGCGCATACGATTGCGCCCTTCCCGGATAATTCTCAAATAAACAACATTAATATCTATTTCAGATCGCTTAGTGCCTTCTTTATACGGGCAACACCTGTCTCAATATTTTTCATGCTGTTGGCAAACGACAAACGGATACAATCCGGCTCGCCAAATGCACTGCCAGACACACTGGAAACATGGGCCGTATTCAGGAGATACATGGAAAGATCATCTGAATTGCTGATTGCCTGGTCACCAACTTTTTTCCCATAATAAGCCTTCATTACCGGGAAAACATAAAATGCGCCATCTGGTTCCATACAGGTTACGCCTGGTAATGTTCCCATCAACTCAAGCATTTTCTGCCTGCGCTTTGTGAACTCTTCCGCCATTTTCTGAGAAGGACCAAGATCGCCCGTTAAAGCGATAATTGCCGCACGCTGTGTAATTGAGCAGGTAGCACTTGTAAATTGTCCCTGGATCTTTTCACTTCCTTTTATAACTATCGGATCGGCAGCGATATAACCAAGTCTCCAGCCGGTCATTGCGAAACCTTTGCTGAGTCCATTTACGATAATTACACGATTTTTCAGGTCCCCGAACTGGGCAATGCTTTCATGTTTACCCACATAGTTGATATACTCGTAAATTTCGTCGGAGATTATAAAAATTTCAGGATACTTTCTGAAAACCTCTGCCAGGCCTTCCAGTTCATCCTTCGTATAAACTGCTCCACTTGGATTGCATGGTGAAGAGAACATGAAAAGTTTTGTTTTAGGTGTAATGGCAGCTTCCAGCTCGGCCGGTGTTATTTTGTATTTATTTTCAATACTAGACCGGATAAAAACAGGAGTTCCTTCCGCGATCCTGACCAGTTCTGAATAAGTAACCCAAAATGGAGTCGGGATAATCACTTCGTCGCCATTGTCGATGATTGCCATGATCACATTTGCCAGGCTTTGCTTGGCCCCGGTGGAAACCAGGATATTTTCGGGCTTGTAATCCAGGTTATTATCACGTTTTAATTTTGTACAAACTGCTTCCCGCAGATCCGCAAAACCAGCCACAGGTGTGTAGTGACTCCAGTTATCATCAATTGCTTTCTTGGCTGAATCCTTTATATGCTGTGGGGTATCAAAATCGGGCTCGCCGAGACTGAGATCGATAACATCAATTCCTTTTGCTCTTAATTCCCGGCCAAGTTTGGCCATTTTCAGGGTTTCCGGTTCATTGAACCGCTGTAATCTGGAAGATAACTGCATTGCTTCTTTGCTTTATTTTTTAATGAAGAACGCAAAGGTAGGAACAGTTTCAGATTTCGGACTACCGCTTTGGTAATTTTTATCAGAATGCGGTCGTTTACATACCACAACCTTCCAATTTGCGTTTTAATCGCCAGCCCTGAAATCCGTTATTATTGTGGTGAAACCGGAATCATAACGGTTTTTCTTCTCCTGAAAACCCTATCTTTGCCAACCTTAAAAAAATAAACAACAATTGCGATGAGAGCACTGGTTAGTATTTTTGCTGTTCTGCTGATCCTGATATCTGGCTACCAGCTTTCCTTTACATGGTTCGTGAATAAACATGAATCGGCCATGAAGGCGAAAGCTATACAACAGGTTAAACGACTTTATCCCGCCCCTGAGCAAAAATATGCAGGCAATAAAGAAGCGCAGGCTTTATACCAGGACACGGTTAACACATTGGTTAATCAAAGACTGGCAAAATTACTGGATAGCACCAAAGATCAAAAAATCACATGGTGGGGTAACTCTTACCAGAAATCAAAAGAAAGCGAATTGCTTCTTGGTCTCGATTTGCAGGGTGGCATTAACGTGACACTTGATATCGCTCTTGATGGTCTTATCAAAGGTGTATCGAATAACCCTAAAGACCCGGTGCTGTTAAAGGCAATCGAAGAAGGCAAAAGAAGAAAGCTAAACAGTGATCAAAACTTCATTGATCTTTTTGGAGCTGCATTTAACGATCAGAATCCTGGCGCTAAACTCGCTCCGTTTTTCGCAAATACAAACCGTAATAAACTTACCATCAATGCATCTGACGCACAGGTGTTGAATTATATCCGTGACCAGGCTAATGCGGGCATGGCTCAGACTTTTGAAGTTCTCAGAAGACGTATCGATAAATTTGGTGTAGCACAGCCAAACATCAGTCTTGATGAAAACAAGGGTATCATTACTGTTGAATTGGCAGGAGCAACAGATCCTGAAAGAGTAAGAAGATTTTTACAGTCTACAGCAAATTTGCAGTTCTGGGAAGTTTATACTTTTGCAGACATTGGTCAAGGTTTGCAGAATGCTGATAAAGCACTTGACACTTATTTGTTCTCTTCAACCAAACAACAGGACTCAACTTCAGGTATCGCCGATTCTCTCAAAACTGCAGATACCAGTGCTGGCAGCAATCCACTGTTCCGTATTTTGACTCCCGCAGTACCTCAACAAAATCCTGAAACCGGAAAATATTATTTCTATCCTTATATCGGTCTTGCAAAAATCAGCGACACTGCTAAAGTCAATGAATACCTGAGATTGCCTGCAGCAAAAAATAATTTCCCTGCAAATGCGAAGTTCCTTTGGGGCAAGCAGGACAGAGACGAAACAGGAAAACTTTCTCCGGTTCTTTTATTATATGCAATCAAAACAATCCCTGGCAAAGAAGGTGCTGAGCTGGAAGGTGAAGCAATTGAAAATGCCAGCCAGGAATTTGACCAGATCACAAACGAGGTGAATGTTACCATGGCGATGACAAACTCCGGCGCCCGCACTTGGGAACGGATGACTGAAAAGAATAAAAACAAATCAATAGCTATTGTTCTCGATGATATCGTTTATTCCGCACCGAATGTTATCGACAAGATCTCCGGTGGTAATTCACGTATCACCATGGGAAGCGGCACCGGCGCAAATACACAGCTGGTAGTTGAAGAAGCGCAGGATCTCGCCAACATACTTAAGGCTGGTAAACTCGATGCACCTGCAAAGATCGTTCAGGAGCAGGTTGTGGGACCAACACTAGGACAGGAAGCAGTACAGGGCGGTTTATTATCGTTCCTTATTTCGTTCCTGGTGATTTTTGTTTTGATGATCATCTACTACAATACCGCTGGTATTGTAGCTAATATTGCCTTAATACTTAACCTGCTTTTCACGGTTGGTATTCTGAGCGCGATGCATGCAACACTGACTGCTGCAGGTATTGCGGGTCTTGTTCTTACCATTGGTATGGCGGTTGATACAAACGTTATCATCTTTGAACGTATTAAGGAAGAACTTGCCAAAGGCAGTACACATGACCAGGCTGTTAAGATCGGTTACCGCCGTTCATTGCCACCGGTTCTGGATGCGCATATCACCAGTTTGCTTACAGCAATTATCCTTGCAATTTATGGACTTGGACCAGTGCTTGGATTCGCAACAACGCAGATCCTCGGTTTGTTACTTTCCCTGTTTACCGGTATCCTGGTCTCAAGGTTAATTACAGATTTTTATACCAAGAAAGATCGTCACTTCAAATATTTCACAAGCTTTTCCAAGAGAATTTTCCGACATGCGAACTACAAGTTCATTGAATACCGGAAGTATGCTTATGTTCTTTCTGTAATAATTGCTATCCTGGGTGTTGCTGCATTATTCAACGGCTTTAAAAAAGGAGTTGAGTTCAGCGGTGGCCGTAGTTACATTGTGAGGTTTGATGCTCCACAAGACCAGGAAAAGTTGACCGAAGCACTTGAAAAAGAATTTGGCTCATCCCCTGTTATCAAAACATATGGTTCAAACAGCAAGTTTGATATCACAACTGATTACCTGATCAACCAGGAAGGCATTGCTACTGACGACCAGGTAAGACAAAAATTATATGCAGGTCTGAAACCATTCCTGCCTTCGAACATCACACCTGAAACTTTTGCAACTACCAGGTATATTGAACAAACTAAAAAGGTTGACCCAACTATATCGGATGACTTACAAAAAGGTGCTTTATGGGCAACCTTCTGGTCAATCCTGGTTATCACACTTTATATCTTTATCCGTTTCCGCGACTGGAGATATTCAGTAGGTACAATCATCGCATTGCTGCATGACGTACTGGTAACGTTAATAGTTTTTTCATTCCTTAAAAATGTAGTTCCGTTCCCGCTCGAAATCGATCAGCATTTTATCGCTGCGATCCTGACGGTAATTGGTTTCTCAATGAATGATACGGTAATTGTTTATGATCGTATCCGTGAAGACACACGCCTGATGAAGGGTGAACACTCTCATGTGATCGTGAACCGCGCGATCAACCAGACACTGAGCAGAACAGTTATGACTTCTTTCACTGTATTCCTTACCATACTTATTTTGTTCCTGGTAGGTGGTGAAGTAACAAGAGGTTTTGCTTTCGCGATGTTGATCGGTGTAATGACAGGTACTTACTCTTCCATTTTCGTTGCTGCACCATTACTGGTTGATCTGGCACGTAACAAGCCTTTAGGCAGACCAGATGCTTCGGCTCCAACGGCGAAAGTTGATAAACCTAAACCGGCGCTGAGTAAATAAACTCTTCTTTAGTTAATAATCTCTTTTATATCAAAACCAGTCTCTTTCGGGACTGGTTTTTTATTTCGCAATGATCTGTGAATGTAAAAGGTTGATTACGCATGTTCACGGCATTCACCCGGTTGTAAACTTCGCCGGATGAGCCTTTCGGTTGGTTTGATTTGCCACTGTTATTCCTGGTTAATACGTTTCGTTTTGCCGCTCTCTGCTGTTGTCTCCGATCGGCTTTTAGTTCCCTGATCGGCTTTTAGTTCCCTGATCGGCTTTTTTAGGTATTCATGTTGTGCTAGGGATTGATGGGCCCTGATGGACTTCAGTAACTCCGAACAGGTCTCATGTATGAGAATGGTTTCTGCAAATGTGTAAATTTAA
>NZ_DATHKG010000142.1:0-6120 GCF_035489435.1 Flavitalea sp. | reverse complement strand
ACATATGCCTGGATGATTGTTGATCCTGTAAAGGTCAAACTTTTGAAACAAAACCATCAGCCCCAATATCCACAAAAGCCCCCCAACGGCGATACAAAATCTTTTTCAAATAACAATCGTGGTTCTGGTTAGAGGTTTACGGCTTTACTGGTTTTACTGATTTTTTCTGCAACAAGTTTGATGGCCCAACCAACAAGACCTATTGATTATGGCTTAAAAACTTTTTCTATAGCTGATAGTAAATTAGGTCTGATCAGTTTCTATGTTGATACAACAGGTATATCTCGAAAAGCACCGCTTTTTATCGATATAAACGGGAGTGGCGGTTTGCCTTTGTGTATCTATGTAAAAGGAAAAAAATTCGAAGCAACAGCAAACACCTTCACCACAGAAATAATGGCGAATACTAAGTCAAAGTATCACTATGTAATTCTGGACAAACCTGGAACTCATTTCTGCGATACCGTCATCACAAACCAGAGTGTAAAAGAATACGATGTGCATGAAGTTCTTAAAGACTACAAATTTTCCGATGAGTACACGAAACGATTAAGTTTACAATGGCGTGTTGAAGCGACAAAAAAGGTCGTTTCTTATCTGATTAAACATAAGTATTGGGACAAAACAAAGATCGTTGCTTATGGCTATTCAGAGGGTGGACAAGTGGTTCCAACCCTGGCAGCTGAAGATAAACGGATCACTCATATCGCTGCTGTTGTTGGTAGTGGACTCAATCAATTCTATGACGGTATTATCGGATGGCGTATTAAATCTGCAAAGGGAGAAATAACACAACAACAAGCCCAGGACAGCATTGAAGCGAGTTTGAAAAATATTGCAAATGTGTATAAGAATCCCACGGCGACTGACAAAGAAATAGGTGGACATTCTTATCAACGGTGGGCCAGTTTCTGTTCGGTCGCTCCCTTTGAACAGTTACGGAAATTAACTATACCCATTTACATGGTTGCAGCGACTGCTGACAATAGCTCTCCCATTTACGGTTTAGATTACGTTCCGCTTGAGTTTTTGAGATTGGGAAAGACAAATTTAACTTACGATGCTTGTGTTGGCTGCAATCATTACTTATCAGGCATAGACGATGGGAAGCAAGTTTCTCATGATTATTTGCGCAAGATATTAGATTGGGTTGACAGGAACTAGCAACATACAATATTCGCATGCCTGAATTGGCGTTGGCTAATCAGTAATCTACTAAAGAAGTATCTAAAGTAAGAAGGCATTAATAAACTCGTAAGCTATGGAGTAACTTCGAAGGTATCCACCTCAAAAAACTTTAGTACCAGGTTTTGGCTTCCCATCAGATCATTGAGGCTCTTCACCAAATTTGTTTAACTTAGCTCTCTATCCCTTAATTATGGGCACCACCAGCGCAACTATACTAATTCCCGATATTAGCGGTTTCACTGAATTTATGACGACGACCGAACTAAGTCACGGATCCCAGGCTATAAATATGTTAATCGATGCAATCGTGGCACCTATTGGCGATGAATATGAAGTTGCCGAGATTGAAGGCGACGCCGTGTTGATGATCAGAAAAGGGCCTGCGCCTTCTAAAAAGGAAATCTTCGACACCTGTCTCATGATTTTAAATTCTTTCCACACGCAACGCGAGTGGATACAGAAACATAGCGTTTGTCCTTGCGGAGCCTGCCTCTGTATCGGCCACCTTACTGTTAAGTTTATCGTACACCACGGTCCTGTCGCCGAAATAAAGGTTGGGCGGTTTGTAAAACAGTCTGGCACCGATGTAATAGTCGCACACCGCTTACTGAAAAATGGTATCAATAATCATGAGTATGTGCTGATTACCGAGAAACTTTTACAACAGGTTCCCGATTCTGCTGAGGCCCTGGGTATGGAATGGGTCAAGTCATCGGAACAGTATAATTCTATCGGAAAGGTCGAATTTCAGTTTGCTGAGATGAATGCTATCCGGCAAAAGAACGTGGAGATGAGTCATGAAAATTATTATCAAAAAGATGATACTGCATATAATGAAATACGTATAGGCGCTAATTTTCGTGATGTATATATGGTGATGATGAATATTCCAGGGCGTTCCGAATGGCTGCCAGGTCTGCAAAAAGTGGAACAGGCTACACCTGGCGTATATGTCGGAAGCATTCATCAGTGTACATTCGATAATTACGACAGTCTAATTTCGCCACTTAATATGACATTGTCGGAAGAAGGTATTTTGTATGCGGAAAGTTTTCGTGTGCATGATATGGACATCTCGCTGATTCATGAGTTTTTCTTTAGAAAGGTTGATGATGATACCTGCGACTTCCTCTATCGTTCAATGAACTCAGACGATATCCCGGTTCCCGATAAAATGAAAACTGATCTCTCCGTCAAAATGGAAAGGCTAGGCACTGCGCTTAAAGCTTATTGTGAAAGTATGGAAGGTTCATTCTTTGATCCGGCGTTCAAAAAGATCTGAGATAGGATCAGTTCGCAGTTTCACTTTTATTGTTTGTTCTGTTTTGCTGCAGCATGATGCATATTGCGTCATCTTTTCGCCCTAACTTTTTTTGTGATTAATCCCGCTTCCGCAAAGATTCTTCCGTCAACCCCAGTTTATGCAGTTTCTCCACCAATTTGGGATCCATATGATCTTCCATGAATGCCACCCTTTATAAATTAATATACAAAAGAAATACGGCTGGTAAATAGAAAAGATAGTATGGACGGTCACTTAATACCTTCCCCAATTAAATCTCTGAAAATATTTGTCTTAACAGTAATTACCAGGGTTAATTGGTAACCACCTTTACATCTTTAAACAGAAAGGGGTTGGCGCTCAGTCTCAGTTTCTTTCCGCTGGTAGTGGTTACATTGCGGAGAATGACTTCCCTGGTTCTGACAAAGGGAAAGGTTTCTTTATAAGAAGCATCGGTCATTTCCGGATTGAAATTTGAAAAAATGGCGGGACCCTGATATGACTCCGGATGATTGGAATCGTTAATACGGAGGTTTTCGATAGTGATCCGTTCCGGCATATAACAAATGTAGCCGAAATCATGCTGGCCGGAATTTGCACCACCGATCAGGCTGGCAGTTGCGGGCTTGCCACCGGCGGGCAGGAAAACGCAGTTGCGGATAAAGACTTCTCCCTGCCAGGTACTGCCATAATCGCTGCGTAGATTGATGAAGGTGCTGCCGTTGATGGTTGAATTCTCCACGGTCAGCATGGAAAGATGGCAACCTTGCGAGGTCAACCGACAGCAGGGCCAACAAACCAGATCGTACCGAATTTGATTATCAGTACGATACAAGTAAAACGGTAAAGTCTTTTATTTGTATGTTTCCTAATGACGAGCTATTTTACAGCCAGTCAATTGTAAACTTTGGGGAAATGTCAAGGAACGTTCCTATCACCAGTTCAAGTAAGATATATAACGAAAACGGGCTGAAGAGCGCTTTTTATTCTAGATATGCGAACTATGATATTGACGCCAGTGTTTATGTAAAGGGGTTTACCGTATTAGATGATGGTGGTGTACTGGCAGGAAATTGTAATTACCTGATTACTTATAAATGTCCTTAGTCTTTAGAACGACCGGATATTGCCAAAGCCTGAGAACTTGTTGCTTGTCCTGACCTACCAAACGCTGCTGAAATTATAAATAAAATTTGATGTTTGAAATTAAGTTGAGCACTGCTTATCAAGCCGAACCACGGCTTCACGACTATTCGAGTAACCGCCAAACATTGTGTCGTCCGTAATTTCACCAAGCTATCTTTTTAGTATTAACAAAAAGTAAGGGAATATGAACGATTAGGCATCAGATAGAAACGATTACTAATAGATATCTTTACTATCTATCAAAACAATAATTAGATCCACAAATCTAAAATTGCTATCCTTGAACCCATTTCTTTATTTTGGCAGTATTGTTTTCACTAGCCCTCTGATTGGCTACGCTTGTTTTAAGGCTTTCAAGGCATCTTTCCTAAAAGTGTCAATTATTGGCGCGATAGGTTGTGCCAGCTTGTATTTTATTTTCCTAATCTCCGGGCTGAGATCGCACGGCGAAGAAGGAGATTATACCTTGTTTGCGATTTTATTTCTTTTTTTCAATATTCTAATTTTTCAGTTACTTAAATTAGAAAGTAATAAGGTTGCTTATGCAGTATTTGTATTGTTCTTTTCTGTTTCCTCCATTGTAGCTGGCGTCCAGGCGGTGATTACTGCGTCATATCTGTCTACGGTATTATCTGGGATTTTCTAATTTAGCGAGTCTTGGTTTCAATAACACAATCTTCGTCGGCACGAAGACCTATAATACAAAGGTCAGCTAATTGCCACCGAGCTTGTGTTGATCCGAAATCGGCGGCCAATAAAATATGTACAAAATACTTATTTTCTGAAATAATAATCGGCAAGAGCGTTTGCAATTGCCCGTGGATTTGCTTCATCTGTATTAGTGAGAATGATAATTGAAAGCCCGTCATTCACAAAACGTGCAAAAACTGATCTAAACCCAAGATTTGCACCACCGTGTACAATTAACTTATGCCCACGGTATTCATCTATTGTCCATCCGAAACCATAATGTTCCTTCGAATCTACATTATCCGAAGTTTTAATAAACGGCTGCCATAGTTTTTCCCAATTCTCTTTTTTAAGAATAATCTTTTCTTCCCGAACTGCCTTCTCCCATTTAATCATATCTGAAGAAGTAGAGAGAAATCCACCGCTGGGTCGTATGGCATACATGGCAGTGGCGTTAACCAGTGTGTCATGATTGTGCATATACCCATTTGCACGGTTGGGAATGATGAGATAAAAATCAGTCAGGTAACTGTTACTCATTCCTGCCGGAATAAATAATTTATCATGAATATAATCCTCCCAGGGCATGCCACTTACCTGTTTTATAATTTCTGCCAGCATGAAATAAGCTAAATTACAATACTGGTATTTTTCGCCGGTTTTAAAAACGAGGGGCAAGCTGTATGCAGACCTAATAATCTCTATATCGGGTTGGATTTTAAAGTTGTCATAGGCCGGGCCTTCCCTTTGCAAGCCTGATGTATGAGACATTAAGTTTTTTATTTTGATAGGCCGCCATGCATCTGGTGCATCAGGAAAAAACTTATGTACCGAATCCTCAATATTCAGTTTTCCTTCTTCCATTAATTTCATAATAGCTGTTGTAAAAAACTGCTTGCTAACTGAACCAAGCCGGATTACAGTTTCGGAAGTCACCGGTACATTTAATTCTACATTGGCTAGTCCATAACCTTTGTTTGAAACAAGTTGTCCGTTTTTGATTACAGCTAGCGAAAGTCCAACAATTTTTTGCTTCTCCATCATTTGTTTGACGATTATATCAGTACTGTCAAACTGCGCAAATAAGATAGATGGCAGAAAGAAAACCAACAACAATTTGTTCATTTTGGAATAAGTATTTTATTAATGTAAATCGAATTTCCTAAATGTGTATCGGCGTGTTTTAGCTGTCCCCAAAGACAACTGTTTCAATTGCATAAAACGTTCGGGGCTTGCCCAGGCAGGGCAATTGATTGCCCTGGCCAGACCTGAAGACCCCTAAGGAATGAAAGTACGGGTTAACAACCAAAGCGCTTCTTCCTCAAACGCAATTTCAATGTAAATGTCTTCCGGAACTGCCTGCCTTTTATCTTACCAGCAGGTATTTTTTTATCGTGACAATTTATCTATGGTGCTTTACTGATATTCTCCCATTTTATCACCCAGGAACCATCTTTCGGAAAACCTGGTTCATGTCGATTTCCGTCGTTGTCCCATCCTGCTGTCATCATAGCGACAGCGTATAATAAAGCACCGTTGGCCGGCAGGTAAGGATAAGGGTTACCTCCTCCTACGAATCCATGTTTGTCGAAATAATTTTTAGGAGTATTATACAGAAGAAAGTCAATCGCCTGCTCAGGCTTACCGAGTCTTGCCGCCGACATAGCAGCCATTGGAAAATCCCAACCCCAGCCGGTTTCAAATTTCCAGACTGACCTCACCTTTTCGAAGGTTTTTTTCATGACAGCCGTGTCCACGCCATCGCCTGGCAACAGACCATACATACCTAACAATGCGGGGTGGTCAAAATTCAG
>NZ_DATHKG010000141.1:0-55317 GCF_035489435.1 Flavitalea sp. | reverse complement strand
AACTCTCCCACGTGTTTTCACGTCTGATGGGGAAATCATTACAGGTCAGTACAGAGAAGATATCCCAGCTGGACAGCGTTTGTATCTATAAAAGGACTGGTCACCGAAGTTGGTGGACTGATGACCGAAGCATGAAGCTGTTCCCCCAATCCATAAAATTTCTGGAAACTCATCATTAACGGTCGCCATAAATCCGGATTCACGCGGTTTGGCGATCCACCCATGAGTATGGCTTCATCCAGGTGCACTCTCAGAATTTTCAATTCGAATGTAACTATCCGCCCCTGTTGCAGAGGTTCATCTTCACCCACAGGGTGGATATGCATGACCTTTGCTTCTAATTGTACGGGGCATTCAAGCACCTTTGGTGCTAATACTTTATCGGAAGCAACCGGGGTTAACCCTGCGATTTCAAATTTGGAAGGTTCATAACGATAGCCTTTCCGGATCTTTCCATCAGGTACCGGGTTTGAACCCGTTGTAAGTGCCAGTTTATTGACAGCATCAACCTGGTTCGCTGATGGAAGATTTAATACACATTCTTTGGTTCGTACCAGGTTTTCTGTTGTTTTAGAAAGCGCCGATAATCCAATGATACATCTCCATCCTAACCAGAATGCAGATGACATCGGCGCCAGGTTATAGGTCCCGCTTTCATTGATAGTGCTGATGAGCACAACGGGTGTACCGAAATACAGGATAGGAGTTTCACTTACAATATGCATGATTTTTAAGATAAAAATTTGTATGATCTAATACGGGCAAATCTGTTGAATTCCTGTCAGTTTGAAAACCCGTTTCTTGCTGAAAGCAACACTGATAATTTTCATGGATTTTTGAATAATTGTTATATTTACCTGACAATTTTCCTTCGAAAAAGAAACTGAGAAAATTCTATATCCTTTCAAAATTCTTCTTAGTATTATTTTGATAGATCCTCCCTATCAATTCTCAGAATCTGATCATTCACCACATTGTTTAAGTAGCAGGCAAATCTTTTAAATGGCCGGCTCCGTATATCACTCCATATTGCCTTGTATATAGCTTGCTGTATCCTGCTGAATATACAAATCCCACCCTGGGTAAGACGACTCTTCGAGGTTATCTGATCCTCCCTAAACTGTACCTGATGATAACTTTTTTCCATTAATGCGTAGCGCCTTAAGATAGTTATGGGTTCACCACTGTGTTTTTCTTAACCTTTAAACTTTTACAATTATGAAAAGGAAAATCTATACATCTGTCCTTCTTATGGTTATGCTGATTGATGTTTTTCCCTTTTGGGCATTTGCTTCCAGTCACCGGGAAGCCCCATTGATTTCAAATGATCCGTTGGCCGACAACACGGATGTTTATGCTTTCCGAAGCCCGGATAACCCGGACAAAATAACGATCATTGCTAATTATGTACCTGGCCAGTTGCCGCAGGGTGGTCCGAACTATTATTCTTTTGGAGAAAATATCCGTTATGAAATTCACATTGATAACAATGTTGCAACAAAGGGTGATGATATTATTTACCGGTTCACATTTGAACAAAAAAATGAGGATCCCACCACATTCTTCAATATCCGTTTAGGAAAACAAAATCTGAAAACTACTTACAAGCTCCAAAGAAGTACGAATGGTGGAAAAAGCTTTCATACCATTCTTCAACAAGGTACTGTACCTCCGCCTAATATCGGGCTCCGCTCCATAAGCAGTCCTGTAGGGCTTAATGCACCCAGCTACGAGTCACTGATACAGGATGCAATCAGAACTGCGAATACCGGTGAGAAGGTGTTCTGCGGTACTGCCGATGATCCGTTTTTTGTTGATCTTGGGGGCATTTTTGACCTGGGAGATGCACCAAGAACTACAGGAACAAAATCCATTGACGGGTTACAATGCCTGAATGTTTCTACTATCGCTTTGCAGGTAGATATTTCAACATTGCAGAAAAACCGCCGGTCAGTTTCATATGCTAAAAATATTCTTGATCCCGACTATGTAATAGGTATCTGGGCCTCTGCCAGCCGGCAAAAAATAAGGGTATTAAAAACCCACGACAGCTATTTCAATTTTAGTGGTCGCGATAATGATGATAGTAAATATGATATGAAGGAAAGTAACTTAGGCCCCTGGGTCCAGGTTTCAAGACTCGGGATGCCGCTGACTAATGAGGTGATTGTTCCCATTGGTCTCAAAGATTACTGGAACTCAATAACACCATACGAGGATCTTGCAGCAATAAAAATATTCGGAAATCATTTTTATAATCCTGAACTGGCGCTGTATATGGATGACGCTAAATTTGGTGGCGCGGTTCCTGCACTTAAACCATTACGTATACAGAAGAATTCATTGGGGCAATTTGGTTTTGGAAACGGGCAGGATGGTCTATTTGGTTTGAAGGGAACTACCGCGGTAACAGGCACTGCGCTGGATGATGCAATATTTGGCACCCTGTTGTTACCTGCCAAAGCTTCGCCGCGTTCTGTTGATTTGTACCCCATTTTTAATACCGGTGTTCCCAACCTGGTTCCATACCAGCTGGCTACGGGTAAAGCGGGCAATCCATTGAAGCCGGGTAAACCTTTCATAAATAATTTTCTGCCGACCGGTGGTGATATGCTTAGGTTGAATATGGCAGTACCGGTTACCCCACGTAATGATCCTAAGTTCAGTAATCTTGGGCTATTGCAGACAGCAGTGCTTGGATTAACAGATCCGGCATACAACACGAATGCAACTTTGCAACCTATTCCTAATATGGATGGTTTCCCGAACGGACGCAGACTTGAAGATGATATCGTTCGTATAGAACTGCAGGCGGTGAGTGGAATAGTGCTGGCTGCAATTGGTTTATGGTATGATGATTTCACTGGTGGAAACCCGGTCACGCCGAATTTACTAAACGTACTTACCTACAACGCAGGAGTAACTTCTAATGACGCACCGCTTAAAATTAATTTCCCTTATGTAGCCTCACCCTGGCCTGGTACACACAACTGTACATGTTCTAATGGAACCGGCACTGATAAAGCCGGGCCTGTTATCGGTCAGGCAGACCCTGTGAACATTGATAATAATATTTCAAAAGCGCCCCTGGCTAAGGTCGGTCTTGCTACACCCGAAATGAACCTTGAAGCTTTCCCAAATCCTGGAAATGGTGTAATGACCGTGAAATATAGTGTGGATGTTCCCGCACTGGTAAAAATTGCAGTGTATGATATGCAGGGAAAGTTGATAAAAGTGCTTTCAGACAAAATGCAAAAAGCCGGGGTATATACTATGCAATGGGATAATAGCGCATTGGCCCAGGGAACCTATGTCATTTCTGCAATAAAGAATGGCAACGCAAAACAATTACTAAAAGTGGTTAAAAACTAACAAATAAAAACATCATTAATAAAAGAAAGCGACAGGCTGTCATATGCAGGCCTGTTGTTTCCTGCATGCTTAATTAAACTTATGGGCCATGAAAAGAAAATACATTTATTATTCTTTTATTTTGTCTTTGTTTTGGCATTGGCTTTATACTTTAACAGGTCTGCAAAAAAATCGCAGATATTTAAAAATAACAATGAAAACGTTTATAGCAATCTGCTTACCAGGAAAGCTTCTCTTTTATATCCTGCTGAGTAGACGGTTGTAAAAAGAAATGCGGATATTTTATCGGACAGGATCAAAAAGGATCAGACTGATACAAAAGCATTGGTAGCATTAACTGCTTTGTATTTGCAGGAAGCAAGAATCACCGGCAATTTCAACTATTATAATCACGCCGCCATGAAATGTATAAACTGGATCCTGGCGCAGGATGCCAGTAATTTTGAAGCACTCACATTTAAAACAACTATTCTTTTATCGCAGCACCAGTTCGATAATGGACACCAGGTTGCCCAACAGTTGCAGCAATTGTATCCGCTGAATGCTTATGTGTATGGATTATTAGTGGACGCAGATGTAGAACTTGGTAAATATGAGGATGCTGTCGAAGCCGCTGAAAAAATGGTCAGTATCCGTCCGGATATAAGGTCTTATTCACGTATTGCTTATCTGCGCGAGATTCATGGAGATATTCCAGGTGCTATTGAAGCAATGAAAATGGCAGTCGATGCAGGTGCACCCGGTGATGAGAATACCGAATGGTGCCGGATCCAGGCAGGTAAATTGTTTGAAAAACTTGGAAAGGTTAAAGAAGCAAAAATGCATTATACCATTGCGCAGGAGAACCGGCCAAACTATCCATATGCAGTAGCGGGCCTGGCCAGGATAGCCATTGCAGAAAAAAAATATTCAGATGCGCTCAGGCTGTTTGAACATGCAGATTCATTGATTCCTGATCATACATTTAAAGAAGGTATGGCCGAGGTATATTCGATAACCGGTCAGTCAGAAAAAGCAAAAAGAATTTCCAGGGAAAACCTGGAATACATGAAACAATTTTCTTCTGAAACAAAAAAATCCGCGCCGGATCCGGACATAGAAGATGCTGGTCAGAATGAAGATCATGAAATGGCCCATGCTTATATGGGAGTAGGGGATTATAATAATGCTTTGATCTATGCTTTGCAGGAATATCGCCGGAGGGTTAGCAACATCGAAGTAAATGAAACAGTGGCCCTGGTTTATTACGGTCAGGGTGACTATGCTAAAGCTCTCTCATTTATTGATACAGCATTGAAGACAAACTGCAAAAATCCTGAATTGCTTTGCCACGCTGGCCTGATATATGCTAAATCGGGGAAATCAAAGCAGGCAAAAATATTACTCAGTGATGCTTTAAAGAATAATCCATGTATCCCGGTAGAGCTGGAGAAAGAAAGCCGGGCTGTCTTAAAAGAGATTCAAAGATGATCCGGGACCCTTTGCTGATTCCCCCTTTGATCAATTTTGGCTCCCCTGCGAAAGTATTCCTCGGCAGATAGTGGCCCACTTCCTTTTATAGCAAAAAGAATAAGCAAAAGCAGCATGATAATCGAAAGAAAAAATTCGAAATAATTATCTCCGATGTGTTTAATGTTGATGAAAAATACGGCTACAATAAGGATTGGAATCTGGATGATGGATGCCGCTCTTGTATAAAGACCAACTGTGATAAAAAAACCGCACAACAATCCCAGGCAGGTTATAATCAGTGCAAGCGTTTCTGCATTCTGAGTAAAAAACCCGATACCGGTCTGTTGAATTTCCAATTCTGCAACGACAGTATTGCGAATAAACAGGTATGATTTGTAAAGTAAAATGATACCTCCTACAATTCGTAAAACAGTGTAAAAGATGGGGTATCTGATGATGCGATTGTCTAAGATTGCTTTTGTCATAACCGAAGATTAGACATGAAAATTGAGCGTTTCCCTAGCCCCCTAAAGTTACTTATTATTCATGACAACCAGCGACCGAACCATTTAAAGGCTTCATCCTGCATGTCACTATCAAATTTGTGAGGGCCAGGATAGTAAGAGCAGTTAAAACGATCTTCTGCTCCGGCTTTTTTATAAACTCCAGTTAAGATGCTTTCCGCCTTTTGCATTTCCGGGAGGGTATACAACTGGTCTTCCCGGTCGTTTAAAACAAGCGTGGGAAGCGGTACCCTTAAACCCAGGATTTCGGGAAAGTCCAGTTCATTTGGAAGCAAGGGTACATAAGTCATCCATGTATGTGTGAAGGATCTGTTCAAAATAAAATCCGTCCAGGTAGTTGTAAACCCAACATTAACAGCGCATTTTATCCTTGGATCAAGTCCCGCCATAAATGTAGTTCTTAATCCTCCGCCCGATAAACCACCACAACCTATCCTGGAAGCGTCGACATCCGGGCGTGCACTTAAAACATCGACAGCAATTTTATCTTCAGCATAAAATACACCCGGCCAGGTTGTGCCGGCAGAAAATAAAGACTTTGCCATTATGTGTTCATGATCACCTGCCCAGTTGTTATAAGAGTTGATTTTTTCCTCGTCAGAAGGATTGCCATCCGTTAATCCGTTTCTTAATCGTGCAGGTACATCCTGCAGCATTACTCTCCGGCTCCCGAATGTAAAGGCATCAGACACCAGTACAACATAACCATGTTTGGCAAGTTCGTTCGCCCAGGCATTTTTAGAATAGTATTTCTCCTGGTGTTCCTTCATCATGGGATGTTGATTGTCGGAGGTTTTGGTGATTTTGTGACAACCAAAATATTTATTTCCACCATGATCATGAAAGCCAAGAACCGCCGGCAATTTTCCTGTTGCATTCATTGGTTTCATAAGGATGGCTTCAGTGGGCCGTCCATAGGGTAGTTGCCAGGTAATTTCTTCAATATGTAGTCCGTCGTAATTATATTGTTTTTGTACCGTCACTTTTGGGATCCCGATATCAGGAATAGCCATTCTTTCAGTGAGTTTTTGTTTTGCTACTTTTCGCCATTTTTCGACGTTTGTAAATTCTGGTCTGCGGAATGACAATGACGGTAGTTTGTTTTTATTCAGGCCATTTGCCCAGGCTCCATAAAGCCCGATTACGCTTAGATCTGCATCATCTTCATTATCCTGCAAATGAATAGCATTATCGTTAGTGCTGTCCTGGACATCGCTGTTCCCGGTATTAGCTAAAGCGTTTTCAGGAAGAATAGAACCTTGTGCAAGAGCAAAACCGGATAAGCCGGCTAATTTCAGAAAATCTCTGCGTTTTGACATAATCCGGTTATTTAGACGTTCCCAAAAAATTTCTACATTAAAAACCGGAACAATAATAGCAAATTGAGATTGGAACAACCTGAAAATTTTGTCTCACCTACAGGTTTTTGTAATGCCGGAGCCTGGCTTGATATTCTTCCAGCTCTTTTACAGAAAAGTTATTTTTGTTTTTTAACTTTAATCCAAAGTCGCATTCGCCCCCTCTCAAAGGCAGTTTTACCCCCTTCATTCAACCCGGCGATCAATACTTTTGTTGATGTGATTTGTCCATTATTCATATTCAAATAAGTGTCAGCAAATTGTTCATTCTAAATTTATGTCAACTTTATCTAAAATCTTAATGCTTTTAATTACAGGTTTAATGGCAAGACCGGTTCTTGCCCAGGTTGATATGAATTTAGCTTTGGCTAAATCCAACAGTCCGCATCTTGATAAAATGGATAAAGCGATTCTGAATAAGGAATATCCAAACATCCACAGTGTGTTGGTTGTGCATAAAGGCAGGCTCATTTATGAAAAGTATTATACCGCGAAAGATGAAGCCCTCGGAAAGGATCTGGGAGTCATTAAGCATTCGGCAGAAACATTACATGATCTGCGTAGTGTTACAAAAAGTATTGTATCCATTTGTGTCGGCCTGGCCATCCAGCAAGGAAAAATAAAAAACGAAGACGAAAGAGTCATGAAGTTTTTCCCGTCTTATAAAGGCCTTGATACGGGCATGCGTTCACAACTAACCATCAAACATTTGCTCATCATGTCATCGGGTATGGAATGGAATGAAAACCTGCCTTATACTGATACAATGAATTCAGAAATTGCTATGTCTGCCAGTGCAGATCCCATCCGGTTTATTCTGAGCAGGCCAATAACTGAGCAGCCAGGGAAAACTTTTGGTTATAATGGAGGCAATACGCAACTGCTCGGCGCGATCATTGAGTCAACCTGTGGTATGACATTAGATAAATTTGTAACGAAATATATATTTGCCCCACTTGGGATAGCAAATTATTATTGGCATACGATTTCGGATATGAGTAAAGTCCCGGCAGCGGCCTCAGGATTGCGTTTGCGTTCTCGCGATATTATGAAGATCGGGTTATTGTTATTGAACAACGGACTCGTTAATGGCAAGCAACTGCTTAATAAAAACTGGATAGAAACATCGTTAAGCAGTCACATCGCAAGGGATAATGATGGAGGTTACGGGTACCAGTTCTGGATACTTAAGACGCCGGGTAATAGTGATAAACGTACATTGCCCGCCGCAGTCGGCAATGGCGATCAGCGAATTTTTATCGACCGGAAAAAACAACTTGTGGTAGTTGTCACCTCCGGTAACTATAATAAATGGGATGTCAAGAAAGCTTCCTATGAATTGTTAGCTGATTTTATATACCCGGCTATCGGGGGATAGACTATTCATTCAAACACCGTTAACTACAATGGATCCTGAAATTTCAGTTGTATGCAAAGAGTGTAAACAAGAGGGCACGGGAAATTATTGTTCCCGTTGTGGAGCCTCACTTCATGTAAAAAAAATTAGCATGGCTAATCTTTTTCATGAGATATTTCATTTTTTCACACATCTCGATAAAGGAATTGCCTACACGATTAAAAAACTATTTACATCACCTGGTACGATGCAGAGGGAGTATGTGGAAGGATACAGGAGCAAACATCAGAAGCCTTTTTCCTTCTTTTTTATAACGGCAACCCTTACCGGCTTATCCCTGTATTGGGTTAATATGGTTGTTAAGAAGATTTATGGAGATGTAAATATGGCGGAAGGGACATTCTTTCATGAATACATGATATTCCTGCTTTTATTCTCATTGCCTTATCTTACGCTATTGACCTGGATAACTTTTTATCGCTCGAAGTACAATTTTGCAGAAATAGGGATACTTATTTTGTATACAATGCCAATGATTTTTCTTATCGTAATTTTTGCAAACTGTACGAGGATTATTTTTCCGGGATTTGAAACAAGGATTATCGAGCTTCCATTAATTCTTCTATACTCCGCGATAACCAATATAAACTTCTTCAGAACCGAACCCAGGTGGAAAGTAGTTTTGAAGAGCATGGTCATTACCAGTTTATTTTTTCTAACAGTTGCTTATATCCAGGATCGGATCGTAGAACTCTATCTCTCTTCTTAATTTTTTGCAAGTCACAAGCTCTCTTTATTTATTCTGTTCTCAAACTTTTGACGGGATTGCATTTAAGTCCTGGTGTTTATTGATTTCGGATTGATTCCCGGGTTGGAACGCCAATTTCAGTGCCAATGCAATAACCGGTTTATTGCCAGCGACATGCAAATCTAAGACAAACACTGTTTTGTTCGTATTCGAACAACAGGCGTACGGTTGCAGATAAAATTGTAGCTGGGGAAAGTATTTTAACTTGTCTTGAAGTACCAGGGCTTATTCTCGGATTAATTTGAAGCAATAATTTTCGGAACTTGTAATGCCTGGTTCTACACAATCAAATAAAACTTGTCAATGCTCACATCAAAGCAAAAGATAGCCGGGATGTTTAAGCCTTCTTCGCTGAAAACAGATGACTACTTACCCTGGAGCCGTGGTCGTGGTTCAGATGTATGGAAGATGATCTGCGCGGCCATCACGGGTGATCTGTCTTTAATAAAAAAGATGGTAGCAAGTGATCCGGCACTTGCAACCTGCGAATATGAATACCTGCAGCCAATACATTTTGCAGTGCGTGAAAACCATCTGCAGGTAGTTCAATTCCTGCTGGCGCATGGTGCCAGTATTGCGAATGAATCGCAGGATTCATTGATAAAGATTGCAACAGACAGGGATTATCATGATATGATCTCTTTCATCGAAACGGAGTTGTTCCGGCAATATCATATCCAACCTGAAGGTGAAACCGTGGCAGCGGCTATTAAATCTTTTGACAAGGAAGAGGTCAGGTCTTTAATCGATAAAGAACCTTCGCTGGTTCATGCCGCTGATCAAAATGGCAACCAGCCCATTCACTGGGCTGCGCTTACAAGGCAGATTGATATGATCGATTACCTGCTGGAAAAGGGAGCTGACGTCAATGCGCGACGGCCCGATGGTGCCCGGCCTATCGATCTTACCAATGGTGATTATAATTATCGAAGCTGGTATCGGGATTTACCTGGCACCGGCTTGCAAAAACATGAAGTCGTGGTCGGTTACCTGATCGCCCGGGGTGGTTATTGTGATATCAGCGTAGCTGCCAAAATAGGTTATTATGACCGGGTGCGCGAGCTATTGAAAGAGGATACCGGTTTGGTTAACCGGCTTCCTTCTTATGTAGGTTATTACTCGGGTCTTCCATTGCGATGCGCTGCCGGGGCCGGGTTTATGGAAATCGTGAAGCTATTGCTGGAGAACGGAGCCAATCCCAACGAGCCTGAACCTGGAATTGCACCTGACGGGGGTGCACTACATGCCGCGATTGGAGCTAAACATTTTGACATCGTAAAACTTCTACTTGAAAAAGGTGCAGATGCTGATGCTGAAATTGAGTCATCCGGAAATTGTCTTTTTATTGCTGAATGGGTAAAAGCTCCAAAGGAAGTCATTGACCTGATCGCATCTTATTCGCGCAAAACTAACAGGTTTGATAAGGGCCGCCTGAAAATAACCGTGGAGGCACTTGCTGAAAAACTGGATGACAATCCTTATATGGAACTAAATCATCTGGTGCATGATTTCATCAACGAAGAAATGCGGGAACACGTTGAACTTGTACTCCGTTATCAACCTGATGCTTTAAAACTTCTGAATTTTGATCAACAAGCCTGGTATGATCATGCAACTGCTAAATCATCAGGATATGCCAGGTGGTTGTTTGAACGGGGATTTAGTCCCAACCGCAGGAACTGGCTTGGTATTACGCTTTTGCATCGTTGTGCTGCCAAAGGGGATAAAGAAGTTGCTGCTGTCTGCCTGGAATTTGGAGGCGATATTAATGCAGTTGAGACTGAATGGTCATCCACGCCACTCGGTTGGGCAGCAAAAGAAGGTAACATCGAAATGGTGCACTGGTTCCTGCAAAGGGGCGCAGATCCTCAACTGCCTGTTGATGAACCCTGGGCAAGACCTATAGCCTGGGCTTTACGTCGCGGGCATAGCGCGATCGTACGGTTATTGGAATAAGACTAAGTTTTTCATCACATCCTACTGTTCTGAATTCTTAAACCTCCATATAATCAAGGAAACAGTAACGGATTCAAAGAACAGATAAAATCACAAAAAAAAATTTCAAAAAAAGATAAGTAACTCAAAAGTTACTTATCTTTGGGTAACCTAAAAGTTACCTATTATGATAAAAAGTATCAAACATCAATTTTTCTTTGCTCATCCACCCGAGGTGGTTTGGGAATATCTCACTAAATCTGAACTGATGGAGCTATGGCTCATGAAAAATGATTTTCAGCCAATAGTAGGATTCGACTTTCAATTTCGAACCAACCCGATACCCGCTCTTAATTTCGACGGAATCTTTTACTGTAAAGTCTTAGAATTAGTTCCCCATAAAAAGCTTTCTTATTCATGGAAGAGCGGTCCCGGAGATGGCGAAATTACGCTAGATTCTACGGTTACCTGGAAACTGGAAAGAAAAGATAAAGGGACTGAGCTTTTCCTTGACCATAGCGGTTTCGCAAAAGAGGAAAACCTGAATTTCTATAGTGGCTTACTTAAAGGCTGGCTGGAAAAATTCCAAAATATCGTTGACCTTTTAAACACCGGTGCCCATGACAAAATCAACGCTTGATGCATTCCAGGTTATCGGCGATCCCAGCAGGAGAAAGATGCTGATGTTGCTCTCAGAGGATAGTCTCACGATAAACAGCCTGGCAGAAAACTTTGATATGAGCCGTCCTGCCGTTTCAAAGCATATAAAAATTTTGCATAGCGGTGGGTTTATTTCAATCAGGGACATCGGTCGGGAGCGGTATTGCACGCTTAAAAAAGAAGGGTTCGACGAACTACAGGGCTGGATCTCCTATTTTGACAAGTTCTGGACATCGAAACTAAAGAAGTTAGAAACTTTATTAAATAACAAATTACCTAACTAAAAAAACAACAACATGACTACATCAGATTTTAACACCAGCTTTACAGTTGATCAAACTTCTGACGAAGTATTCAACGCGATTAATAATGTACGTGGCTGGTGGTCCGAAAATATCGAAGGCTCAACAGATAAACTTAATGATGAATTTACTTACAAGTATAAGGATGTTCACAAGTGCACGATGAAATTGATTGAGATTATCCCAGGCAAAAAAGTAGTATGGCAGGTCCTGGATAACTATTTCGATTTCACTGAAGATAAGACAGAGTGGACCGGTACAAAGATCGGGTTTGAGATCTCGGAAAAGGATGGTAAAACCCAGCTACATTTCACGCATTGGGGGTTGGTCCCCGAGTATGAATGTTATAATATTTGTTTTGATGCCTGGACGCGTTATATCAACAGTAGTCTGCGAAGTCTGATTACTACCGGGAAAGGACAGCCGAATGCAAAGGAGTTTACCACAGTATAAAAATACTTAGGCAATAAAACATCAGGACAATTCAATTTCAATAAGCTTTAAGTTTTTTACTTTTCATTTTTTCGTTTTCCTGCCAGATAGGTCCAAAACTGCCAAATTTATGCTGATGTTCAGAGAAACTATCAGCATAAGGCCCGAATGGATAATCAAATGGTTTCCAGGAAATATCCGGCCAGTCTGCGATGAATTTTTTTTGCGGCCTTGATTGGGTGTTTACAAATGCAGCCACATCCCAGGCTTCTTGATCCGTTAACAATGCAACATTGACCTGAGCATCGAATGGCATGTTATATCTTATATATCCTGCAAAATGACTGAGACGAAATAATCCTGCCCCGGTGTTATAACTATTTTTACCCCATAGCGGGGGATAAAAGTATGCAGTACTATCGCTGTTGAGAGAGCCAAGTCCATCTGCACCATGACATCGCTGGCATTTGAGCTTATAAACGATGAGACCATTTTCAGGATCTGCAGGTCTGCCCAGGAAAGGGATGGTTTTGACACCAGCGCCCTCAGGCTTCACATTCTTTGCTACATTATGCCCGACCCAATTTATATATGCAGCAAAAGCCTGCATCTCATGGCTATTAGTGTCCAGTGTTTTTCCGTTCAAACTTCTTTCGAGACAATCATTCACACGTTTATAAACGCTCTCTACCGTTCCGCTACGTCCACGAAACTGCGGATAGGTTGAAGACACTGCACTGAAATTGTTACCCCATAACCTGGTGCCGGCATCTAAATGACAGTTCTGACAGTTCATGCCATTGGTGACAGCGGCAACTTTACCTTTTGGACCCAGGTAAAGGGAAGTGTTGGCTACAAGATCTCTTCCATACCGGATAAGATTTCCTTCTGCTGAAAAAGGGATCTGGTTTGTATCAGGGGGTTCCCACATTTTTGATCCCGGCGCTATTGTTGTCCCGATATTTGAGTTGGGCCCTTTACTATTTGACCTTGAAAGGTTAACCATGATCTTTGCGGCAGAAATACCGGCCAAAATCAAAATTAATGCACCAGCCTGTCGGAAGGTTTTGGAAGATCGTAGCTGCATCTTTCCAGTATTATCCTGCAAAACAATAAGAGCAGCCATTTTCCTGGGCACGCCCGATTGCCCACACACCAGAAGGAACCGGCTGTATTCCCGGAAGCAAGCCGGCAACCCATTCTTTCTTCAATTCGCCGGCATTAACTTTGAGCTTTTCAGCAAGTGCAGCGCTATAAACTGTCATGGCAGCATCGCAAACGCAGAACATAACACCACTTTCCTGTAATTCATTGATACCAATAGCTACCTCACCAATGCCCGGTACTTTAAAATCACCCTTTGCTGGTTTCCAGAAAGGATTTCGGCTTGCTGGCTTTTTTGTGGCAGGATCGTCTGCTTTGAATACTTCTCCCAGGTTATACTTTGCCCATAATTCATTTTGTAATGCATAGGGAATAGCATCATGCCTTAATACTACTACTACACTGCAGTCCTTTGCGACCGTACCGGTTATTTCATTGGTCATTAAAAACACCCTCGGCCACGCAAACGGAAATATTTCGTGAGGTTGGGTAACATCAAATACCATACGGTGTTTGCCTTTGATTTTTTTAAACCATTCTTCGACATCAGAAATTGGAGTATTGATCGTTTTGGCAGAACCAGCCTGTACCTGTTGGATTGGAGTTATGAAACCTGCGATTCCTATAGCAGCTGCACCCGCTGTCAAAGTTCCCAGGAATTCGCGACGACCGGAATTTTTATCTTTTTTCATACCCAGTATTTTAGATAAAATTACCAGTACTATCGTGCTATATCAATAGCATAAACATGCTGTTTTGAACTAATATTATAAGCTGCTCCATATACTTTATGATTAAACAATTTTGTCGCGTAAAGCCACAACTACCGCTTCCCGGCCACAGTTTACATGGAGCTTGTTATAGATATTACGTATATGACCCCGAACTGTATCTACACTGATATAACAGGAAGATGCAATCATTTTATAACTATAACCTTTTACGAGATATTTCAGGACTTCTATTTCCCGTTCGGAAAGATTGTATTGTAAACGCGAGGCTGGAATTGATTGGAATGATTGCAAGACCTTTCTTGCTATTGAAGGTGAAAGAGGGGCGCCACCATGTAACACATTATCGATGGCTTCAAGCAGATTGACAAATGAAGTATTTTTAAGAATATAACCATTGGCCCCGGAACACAGACATTGAAACAAGAGGTCTTCATCTTCAAAGACGGTGTGCATAATAATATAAGTTTGAGGATATTTTTCTTTGATGATCTGCAGACCTTTTATTCCATTTGTCCCTGGCATATCTATATCCATGATCACCACATCCGGCCTGTGTTTATCTACTGCAGCGGCTGCATCGTTGCAATTTTCATAATCACCGCAAATACAATATCCTTCCACCCCGTCCAATAAAATTTTTAACGACTGACGAAGTCTCTGGTTATCTTCAAAAATCAAAATGCGAGTAGGCATAATTCGTCTAAGTTAACATTGAAATTATGTGCTGTCAATAGCATATTTATGCTATCTGGGCTTTAAGGGTGATCACAGTTCCTTTATCGGGAATAGATTCTATTCTTAATTGCCAATGATGATTGCGGGCCCGTTCCTGCATGTTTTTTAAGCCATTTCCGTCGGGCACAACAGGCATATAGAAACCAGTGCCGTTATCTGAAATTGTCATAGTAATGGTATGGCGTACCAGCTGGATGCTAACTTTAACATGATGAGCATTTGAATGTTTTGCGAGGTTATTTACAGCTTCTTTGAAAATCAGATAAAGATCTCTCCGCTTATACATAGACAGTTTTACCTGCTCGATGCCTGGTGCAATCTCAGCTTCCAGTTCAATATTTTTGGCTTCGAGTAATTCTGAGGCATAATGAAGCATTCGTGGTAAGGCCTCACTCAAAGTATCGACCCTTGGGTTGATACTCCATACAATATCCCGCATTGTTTGCGATACACTTTGACTATCCTGGTAAATACGATCAAGTATACGGTTAACAGGACTGTCTGGTATTAACTGTTTTTGTGCGAGGAGACTTCCCAGGCTGATGTTTGTTAATGTAGAACCTACTTCATCATGAAGGTTTCTGGATATTTCGCTTCTTACCTGTTCTGTTCGTTTTAGTTGTGTTAAGTGGTAACGGTACATACAGTAAAAAACAATGGCTAAAGTCAGCATCAGCAAAGCATAAAACCAGCTGGTCTGTGTAAAATGCGGGCGTATCGAAAAACTAAAACTTGCCGACTTATCTACCTGGATTTTATTATTAATCGAAACGCAAACGTTGAATATGTAGTCACCCGGGGCTAGCCTGCTAAAGTTTATCTGGCGTTGATGACCTGCCATTATCCAATCACTGTCTTCGTTGGATTTGTTCTTGTTTAATAATTGATAAGCATAATTTGTGGAAGCGCCATTTAGCAGATCGATATTGGTATAGTGAATAGTGATATCATTTTGCCTTGAATTAAAATTTGTCTTGTTAACGAGGCTGTAAGAATATTTGCCGTTTACATTTATTGCGGTGATCATTGTTTTTTGAGGATGTAATTGCAAATCCAGGTTGTCAGGATCAAAATGAAATATCAATCCCTTGCTGCCATTAAATAGATATTGCTGATCGCTATCATAATAAAATGCACCTGAGATATAGTTTGCAGGCAATCCTTCTTTTGTAGTAAAATTGGTAAAAATCTCTGTGCGTGGATCAAAGCAGGAGAGACCTACATCTGTAGACAGCCACAATCTATTTGACTTATCTTTATGAATACTGATGATGTGGCTGTTTATCAAACCCCTGTCATGTCCGTATACTAATATTGATTTGTTCAATGGATTATATTTTAATAATCCACCTGTTAAAGTTCCCAGCCATAGTATTGAATCTGACTCGTAGCAGATAGAGGTTAAACCGGCCACATGCTGCCTGAATCTAAAAGGTAAAGGGATAGTCTGAAAACGATCGTGGTAGCGATCCCATCGAACCAAACTGGTACTTGCATCGCTTACGAACCACAGATTACCCTTTTTATCTTCATCAGCAGAAATAGCGTAACGGAGGGGATATCCCCCGGCAGTATTGGATGGGTAATAGTTAAATTGTTTTTGGTTATAATTATAATTACAGATGCCATTTGCTTTTCCCAACCCCATCCAGACCATTCCATGGCTGTCTTCAAACTGCATGGTAATAGCAACAGAGTCAATAATTGAAGGTTTTCCCTGGAAAGCACGGATGCGACCTGCTTTTTTGGTAGATAGCTGATACCAGAACATTCCAGCCTGGGTACCTATCCAAATTGTATCATCGCTAACCTGGCGAATATTCCAGGTAAAATCAGCCCAATTATTCTTCATAGTTAAGGCGAGGTTGTGCTGCTGTTGTCTCCCGGTCTTAAGATCGATTTCAAAAAAGCCTTCACCATAAACGGAAACCCAAAGCGTATTTTTCTCCCGGGTAAATGAGGCAACTTCATACTTGATGGGTTCACCGGAACTATTTACCAGGTGAATACTTTTGAAGTGTTGTTTCTGCGGTGAAATTTTCTGAATACCATCTTCGATGGTAGCCAGCCACCAGTTAGCCTGCCGGTCACGAAAGCCGCTCCCAAATTCCTTTGATTCAAACAACAATGATGAGGGGAAATGAATTGCAGGCTTCCCATTATCCCAACTGACGGGGATAATGGCCACACCATAATTGTGAAATGAAAATAAGAGATTGGCTGAATCCATGGTAGAAACGCGTTGCGACCATAATATGTAAGGATATTTATTAAAAGGAAAAAAACAACTGCTAACTTTTAGCCCTTGTTCATCAAAAAGAAACAGGCTATCCATGCACTGGACGACAGAGAGAAAATATTTATCATATACCTTAAATATATTTGAAGATGGGAAATACTGATCAGGTTTACGATCAGGTGAAGAGCAATTATTCTTTAAAAACGATAATTTCTGGTGATAGGAAGAGTTTTCGATTGTCGATATTGTTTCTGTTTGAGCATTGTATATCTTATAGCCATCGTCTAAATACAGCAAAACATTTCCGTCTGATAAAGGGTATATCTTTTCAATATACCTCAGTCTTTTTTTTGTTATCCCCGGCTCATCATAGGGAGAAGAAATAACCTTTTTAAGATTCAGCGACGAATCGAAAATAAAGATGCAGTTTCTTGAATAAGCCCAACAGTTTTTTTTGCTATCTGTTTCTATCCCAACAATCGCATTATTATATTCGTCCAAAGAGTTGTTAAGTCTGTAATAGAAATCCTTAAATGTCCCCTTAGCACCATTATAGAAGCAGAGACCTGCCTGGGTGCCGATGGCCAGGTTATTACCAGGCAACATTTTCAGACAGTACACATAGTTATGAGGAATGGAATTATTATTTGCCTGGTGATAATATTTTACAACTTCGGTACCGTCGAACCGGTTTAGGCCGTCACTTGTAGCTATCCATAAAAAACCATAATCATCCTGTGCTATATCATTTACTTTGTTGCTGCTAAGACCCTCGTCGATAGTAAGTTTTTCGGAATAGTATTGAAGTGTCTGTGCTGGAATTGTAAAAGAAATTGCCAGGCAGAAGATGAGGTGGACACTTGCAAGGTAATGCTGTTTCATAACCGCTGATTACCATTACTAATTTACCATTTTCCGGTCGAATAATTGCTGGAATAACATTTGCCGGATCTTTGAGGAGTTTGACTTCAAGGAATCAACGGGGTCTGGCAGGCTACAACGAATATGAAGCAATTTTTATTTAGGCGGAATATTATCAAAAAAGGTTTCTATTTTTCTAAAATTGGACGTGATGGGCAGGTAAGCATTGCAGGTAGCTAAAGAGCTTGCCGAAGTAAAGCGACATCCAACGGTAGAAGACAATGTGATCATCTATGCCAGGACCACTATCCTCGGTGGCAAAACGGTGATAGGTAAAAACAGTGTAATCGGGGGAAGCGTATTCCTGACAAAAAGCGTGGAACCAGGTTCTCAGGTATTTAATACTCACCAGCTCCGTATCGATGTAAAGGATCAAATAGCTGAAACAGCTAAAATCATAAAAACATAAATCAACATCTACTTATTCCTTCACAATCATAAATGACAAAAATGATGCGAAAAAGAGTAATGCCAGGTTTGATTGCAGCTATCCTGGTGGTAGCTACAACCTGTTCAGTGAATGCACAGGTATCAAAAGATTATTTCACTGTTGAAAATTACTATAAAGTAAAATGGGGCTATGCCGGGGAATTTATCAGCCTGTGGAAGAAAAATCATTATCCCCTGCTAAAAAATGCAATTGAGAAAGGCGATATCATTTCGGTGGATGCGTCGGCTCCAAAATTACATGAGGGAGAGGATACCAGGTGGGACTTCAGGGTAACAATTGTATTTGGGAACAGTGCTGCTGCCTTTGACCATGACCTGACCACCCCTTACCAGAAACAATTATATCCTGATCTTGAAAAACTTAAGAAAGATGAGCAGCACCGTTTTGAATTATTGTTGGCTCACTGGGATATAATGATTGACAAGGTTGTTTTGCAATAAACGATGAATTCATTATCCATTTTCTATTTTACTTGAGAAAAGTATATTTACGCGGAATGCTTCCAGAATGTCAATTGTTTATATTCACAAATGTGCAGATGAATATTCCAGAAAATACCAACTTTGCGCAGATATCATCTACTCAAGCTAAAGATGATAATGATTCAATTCATTTTATGGCAGAGCCTGGTCTAAATTTTTCGGCCGGCACAATTGAAACAAATAACAATACAGCAATTGTGCATTTTAGAGATTTGCATAAGCATGTGCCTTTGATTAGTGAAAAGTTTCCAAGTGAAATAAAAGTTGATACGATATACTTTGATATTAAAAAGGAAGATATTATTGTGTACCAAGGGAAACGATATTACAAAACTGAAAAGTTTAAAAAGGAAAGTAGAGAACAATTGAATTCAATAACAAATTACTATTTAGGTTCTTTTAAAATGCAATAACTGGCAATAACTGGTATGTCCTTTTAGCTCCACACGATGTCTGGCTTTTATCCTCTTAATATATTCAAGTCGATCGAATAATTACAAGGATTTGAAATGACTAATACTAATGATAGTCAGACAAGTTTCATAAAGGACGTACCGATTGACGCAGGAAGGCAGCCTTTGATTTCACATAATCACAAAGTAAACTTTGCGAAGTTAGTAAAACTGGTGCTTTTAGAAAGCGGTCTTGGCCCGGTTCAGAGCAGGAAAAAATACGACCGGTTACAAAGTGTCGAAAATAGTTTTTTTTATTATTGTGTGAATTTGCTTACTGGCCAACTTTGGGGAGCATTGAATTTTTTAATGATGCGTAGCTATATTCGATATTATGAAACCGTTTACTCTCACAAAATCCCAGGCTCGCAAAATAATTCTCCATGCGGCCGGTCTCACTAAGCGTGGGCAGTTCGGAAAAGGGATAGAAGCTGCCTATAAGGTCATAGATCAACTCGGCTTTGTCCAGGTCGATACAAACTACGTTGTTGAAAGGGCACATCACCATGCAATCGCCACTCGTGTGCCGGATTATAAAACTGAGTGGCTGCAAGAGCTACAGGCCGATGGAAGGATCTATGAATTCTGGACCCGCGATTCCGGATTCATGCCAATGAGTGAATATCGTTTCTCTTTGCCTATACAAGTTAATTTTTCGGAGAAATACAAGTTGTTGCCTCAGGCTGAACTTAACCTGATGAACAGGATCCTGGACCGTATTGCGCGGGAAGGACCGTTGGGCGCCAAAGACTTTGAATACGACCGTACCGAAAAAAGTTCCGGCTGGTGGGACTGGAGGCCATCTAAGGTCGCACTGGAAAGGCTTCACCTCATCGGTCAGCTGTTAACTACGCGAAAAAAAGACTTTCACAAATTATATGACCTTAATAACAATATTGTACCCATAGAAATTGACAGGACTATACCAACGGTGGAAGAGGGTACCACGCATCTTATTCTGCGATCACTTAAGGCTCTTGGTATTGCTTATGTTAAAGAGATAGCATGGAACGGCAGACTGGTAAAGTATCCTGTTAAAGAGGAACTGAAAAATCTTGTGAACGCAGGCGAAGTAGTTGAAGTTGCCATTGAAGGACTGAAAGGACCTTTGTATATGTTGCCATTGTATAAAAACAAAAAGATCAGCATCTCCGGCGATGCTTTTATTCTCTCACCTTTTGATATCCTGAATGTATTTCGTCACCGGCTACGCGATTTCTTTGATTTCGATTACCAGGTGGAATGTTTTGTGCCTGCAGCTAAAAGAAAATACGGATATTTTTCACTGCCCATACTGATCGGCGATGAATTCGTAGCACGTATGGATTCGAAGGCTGACAGGAAGCAAAAAATGTTTATTGTTCACAACATTCATTTCGAGAAAGTGAAAATAAGCGGATCGATGATGGCAAAGCTTTGTGATACTATAATAGCATTCGCCGGGTTCAATGGATGCAACGGGATTACGGTTACAAAATCAAACAACAAGGAATTCGTGAAAGCGATTCGTCTATCACTCAAGTCCGGTTGAATTTTATTTTGCTTTCAAACCACAAGCTTAGAGTCTTGTATTCGGTAAATAACCTGGGTTATTAACTTTACTTCAGCACATATTCATCCTTTAATGCAGAGATCAGATCCCGCGCCCGTTGTAGTAAACGATCGTGGAGCGCCGCTTTCGTATTCCAGTCGGCTTGTTTTAACGCGCAGAGGTTTGCATAGTACTGCAATTGATCTTTTTCTTTTTTATACAATAACATTGAACCAGTACTGGCTGGCTGCATCAATTCAAACCCTGAGCTATCGGTATTGGTCGCCACTGTAAGACGCGATATTTTATTAACGTCAGGAAACTGCGCGAGAAATCTCCTGGCATCTTCATTCAGATAAGCATTCCTGTGCTCAAAGGCGGATTTTGACACCACCGTTCACCACAAAACCATCAACAGGTGCATAAATATCTCTAAAAGTTGGATCAGCAATTGAGCCCGTATAGATTGTATCAAAGCGGGTTTGGCGCGTATCTGTAAAGTTTTCAAAATTGATATAAACCGAAAACTTCTCCCATAACTTTTCGGCCATGAAGCCCGTCATCCAGTAAGATCTGCCGGTTGCACCATCATTTAACAACTGCTTCGAAACATAATATCCTTCAAGCCCGAGTTTCCACTTTTCTTCCACTTCATACATCAACACATTGTTCAGCCGGTGCCTGGCCGTAAGTGGCAGGCGCGTTTTAAGGCCATCAAAATGATTATTTACATCAGCATAAGTATAACCTACAAACAATTTAAAGTCGCCATAGGTCAGTTTTACATTCGTTTCAAATCCTTTCGTGTCTATCTGACCGTTAGCATTTCGAAACTCCTGTTCTCCACTGGCGGTACTTGTTAAGAGTAAGGGTTGTTGTAAATTGGTATAAAAAAACAATTGGTTAATGTCAAAACCAACGTCACCAAAATTTGTACGGTAGTTCAAATCGAAGTTGCCACCAACAGATCTTTCGTTTTCAGTTTCATTGATATTGATCGGCAAAATGCCCTGCATCTGGTATCGCTCGGACTCCTCGGTAAACACAGTTGGAGTTTTGTAACCCAACCCACCACCTATGCGCACAGTTATCTTTGGTGAGAAACGAAACATTGCAGATAGCCTGGGAAGAAGTTCCAGGCCATATTCGTCAACATAGTCTGCTCTCAATCCCGTTTCAAGCGTCAAAAATTTACCGGGCGACCAGGCATTTTGTACAAAGCCACCAAAGGTGTTGAAGTGGTAGTCACGTAGCGGACCGGCAGAATGTGGCTTCTCGGCAAAATCATCAGTCAGAATATTGGCTCCCACGATCCAGTCAGCTTTTGAGCCTTTTTTATTATAAGTAAGCTCAGAGAAAGTCGATTGTTGTACACCTTCGAACAGGTAGGATGGTATAGAAATCCCGCGGTTGAATCGCGTATAGCTGTTCTTAAACGTTAACGTTGATTTTTCTCCCAACCTGTGAGCGATACCAGCCTGTGCTGTAAAACGATCAGTATTGTTTTTTTCGAAATAACCAGGTGTTCCCTTTTTTATAAAGTCCATGCTCCCGCCGATGCGGTCTTCAGTAATATAACTTACCCCAACATCAGCTGTAGTATTCTTGCCATACAGGAATAGCCTTGGGTTGATGGTGTAGCGTTCAAACTTTGGGATGGCAGTCAGGCCAATATCAGCCGGATCATATGGACTCGCCGTATTGCGGGAACCATAAAAAGTGACCCCTAATTTACCAAAACGCTGACTGTAAAAGCTGCTTAGATCCAATCCCTTTGCAGAAGTGGCATTGGCCAGGAACGACAACTCCCGCTCTTTGGTGGGCGTTTTTGAGACAAGGTTCACCAGCCCGGCAATGGCACCACCACCATAAAGCGTACTGCTGGAACCTTTGATTACTTCTACCTGGCGAAGATCGAGCGGTGCAATTTGCGTGATACTAAGTCCACCGGAAAATCCACCATACAGTGGGTACCCATCTCTCAGGATCTGGGTATAACGGCCATCCAATCCCTGTATCCTGATGCTGGAGTTGTACGAGGTTGCCGAAGTTTGTTGTGTTTGAATGCCCGTGCTCTCACTTAACATCATGCGGATGTCACCTGGTTTCATATTGGCTTTTTCATCCAGTTCCTCTCCTGAAATAACTTCAATTCGTGTTGGTGTATTCGCAATCGTACGGCTGGTTCTTGTAGCCTGGACAATTACCTCTTCTTCCTGCTCTTCTTCAGCTTCAGCAAGTAATACTTCCACTGGCTCAGTTTTGAGCTGTGGTACGATAACAGCAACCTGTTGTTCAGTAAATCCTATGAACGAAATTTTTATATTATATGTGCCTTCGGGCAAATTGGTGAATTCAGCAAGTCCTGTACTGTCGGCGGCAACCGATCTTTGTAAAGTGATTATCGTTATTGTAGCCCCAACCAGTGGTTCTTTTGTTTCTGCATTCTTTACGGAAACGGATAATTTATGTTGCGCATAGATACTGATGCAAGTGATCAGTAAAGCTATAAACAACAATAATGTTTTTTTCATTATTGAAATTAATAGTGAATCTAAAAATCTTGTTTTAATAATCCGGATGATCGTTAAACCAGTCGTGGAGGCTGCCAGGGAGAATCAGCATAAGTAAACAAATTATAATCCGAATAGGATTCAAAGTGCTGCAGATTTAATACAGCGGGGTCAGGAATGATTATCAATTTAACTGTAGAAGTAAAACCAGGACAGGTAGTACAGGAGAAAAAAGGCGAACAGGAACCTTGCGGATCCGCTTTTTTTGATTTGTCTTGATTCGCAATCAGGTCAGCCTCACAATCATCATCGGTACAACAGGGAGTCAGAACCGTCACGGTAACAATGATCAACAATAGAATGCCCAACAATCTTTTCACCGGGTAAAACTACAAACTAATCTTTGGCAATCAAAATGGAACTGTTGCTTTTCAAATTTCCGTTTCCCTAAATTCAAATTCCGTCTCTCGCTACCATTGGCAACACTCGTGATCTACATTCGCGGCTATAAGTCAAAACTAATCAGCCGTTACAATGAAACAACTATCCTTGCTGCTCGCGGTCATCATTTTGTTCGCGTCTTCATTATCAGCTCAGTCCGCAAAATCAGCCACAGCAGTACTTAACGGGAATGTGACTACCAGCGATGGTAAGCCCGCAGCAGGAGTCAGCGTGAGACTGCTAAAGTCGAAATGGAGTGCGATCACAAATGAAAACGGAAAATTCAGTATCCGGAACATCACACCGGGATCATATAAATTGAGTGTTTCAGCTGTAGCAAACGCTGCCCAGGAAAAAGAACTCACAATTAGTGCGGGTGAAACCATACAGCAGGATTTTATATTGTCCGAGAGTGCACAGCAACTGGAGGCCGTAGTGGTTTCTAGCAGGCTATTGAACAAACGGAATGCGTTTGTTGCGAAAATGCCATTAAAGAATATGGAAAACCCACAGGTTTATAGCACAGTCATTTCTGAAATTCTGAAACAACAGGCGATTTTAAACTATGACGATGCCATGCGTAATATACCTGGAATCACACGTACCTGGGAATCAACCGGCAGATCCGGCGATGGTGGGTCCTATTTTGCTTTAAGAGGTTTTGATGCACAGCCAACGCTTATTAATGGATTGCCTGGACTAACCAGCGGCAATCTTGATCCTGCCAATATGGAAGAGATACAGGCGCCCGTTTATCTTACAAGCGCATCCATTGATAACCTGCTGGCTGGAACAGCCTCTGCAAACAGCAACATTGTGAATAGTTCATACAGTGCATATGTTTCAGATGTAATTAATATCACTTCCGGGCTTATGGCAATGTTGAGTCTTCGTGCCGATTATTTTGATTCAAAGGGAGAAAAATCAACAAAAGAGGATGATTTCAACCAATGGGCGCTGTCTCCAAAATTTGGTTTGATCTGGCAACCGGTGCCTGATAAAGTTTCTGTTTTTGGAAATTACATGAATGCATTTATTAACGTAGCGCCCCAACAGGTAGCAGATGCGGATGGCAGTAATGTACGGGTAAAATCTTTTGAACCGGAACAGGCAAATCAGTGGGAATTCGGGGTAAAGACAAATTTGATGAGCGACAAATTATTTGCAACAGTTTCCTTTTATGATATTCGGGTAAGCAACCGGGTTAGTCCGGACCCGACTAATATTAATAATGTTCTTCAAGGTGGCAAGGTTGGAAGCAAAGGTTTTGAAATCGACATCAACGCCAATCCTTATCCCGGTTTTAACCTGATTGCCGGATATAGTTACAATCAAACAAAGGTAATAGCAGGTGACGAAGAAGATTTTTATGCTGAACCCGGGCGTGCACCCGGTGGACAAGGGCCACAAAATCTTGCTAATATTTGGGCAACTTATAAATTACTGAGTGGGAAGCTAAAAAACTTTGGTATCGGTATCGGTGGAAACTATGCAAGCGAGTACAAAGTGATTGATAACAGTAAAACAGGAAATTTTTACCTTCCTTCATATTCACTGCTTAACACCAGTTTGTTTTATAACGGTGATAGGTTCCGGATCACAGTTAACGTAAACAACCTTGCTGATAAACGATATTATATCGGTTATTGGTCGGTTAATCCACAGAAACCAAGAAATTTTGCTGTAAGTATGGCTTGTAAGTTCTAGATCATTTGTTTAGTTTCTAGATCACTTGCTGTTAAGTTGCAGCACATTTGCTCCCAGCGGCTGTTCTTCAACCCTTTCAAGGCGTTTGTCATGAACAATAATATTTATTTCTACAGAACCGGTCCCGACCGTTGCCGCCAGGAGGTGACCGCCATTTGCAGTAAAATCCTTGCCTGTTACCACTCCATGTGTATGTAATGAAACCTTGCCTTTTTGCCAGGCAATGGATCCGGTCATGCTTGCAAGCTCAACGTTTTTGAATTCTTTAGGCTCATATTCTTTTGTCTTGAAATTGAAGAAACCGAAGGTTGCATTTACAAAGCCCATACCCGAGTAGTTAGCAGAAGGGATATTTTCAGTGGTTGCCAGCTTTTCAATATATTGTAAAACATCGTCACCCTGGCGTAGGACCATGAGATAGCCTGTGGGTGTTTTAATATATCGGGCATCAGTGTCGGCTGTTTTGTTTTGGGATAAGACAATTTCAGGTTGCATCATTGAAGCAAAAATTAAAATGAGATAAATCCGGTTCATACAAAATTTTATGGTGTCGTGTGTTAATATTAGATTGCTCTAATAATTATGCCACCAGCGGTTGTGAACAGGCAGGATATTCAGGAATTAATAGCAAAAAAAATCGGCATAATTTTATTCAAACATTATTTAATGAATATGCCAAATTTAGACCAGCAATTGATGGATGCCGTCGTGGAAGGTAATCTGAACACAGTTGAATCGCTGGTTTCGCAAGGGGCAAATATAAATTATATTGACCCCTGGGGAAATTGTGCGGTGTTCACTGCAGCCTGGGAGGGGAATGTCAAAGCACTGGACCTCTATTATAAATTGGGTGCTGTACTTGAGCTGGAAGACAATAACCCACTTTGTAACGCGGCGTATAATGGTAAGTTTGAATCCGTGAAATGGTTGATAGAAAAAGGAGCAAATCCAAATTTTAGTTTTAAGAAGACTGGTGAAAATGCTTTGCATTATGCAATTTGTAAGACCAGTGAAATGGAAGCAAGAACGGGAATTGTAAAGCTGTTGGTAGATGCAGGTACAGATGTAAACAAGAAGACAATTATCAGGGCAGAAACGCTTTGCTTTATGCGGGATGCTTTCTTAAAAGGCGAGACTCCACTTCACCGTGCCGCGGCTTATGGAAACGAGCGTATCATAAAATTGTTATTGGATGCCGGGGCCGATCCATCGGAAAAGGACGCCAATGGAGATTCTCCTATTTCTTGGGGTAGCTGGTACCTGAGAGATTCGGATATATTGCGGTTGCTGTTATACGGTGATGTAGCTGGCATCAGATGAACTATCAATACCTCTTGCCTTAAATTCATGGCATTACCTTTTTTTAATTCAACAGTCTGTTATCAAAACCATCATTCGTAGTTGATATTGCTCCGGGTTTTTTCTGTGCCTGCCTCGATCACTACTTTTATTGCACAACCGTCAATCACGCAGGGCGCCAATTCGTTCTTTACCCTTTAAGCTATTCCTCCCAGGAATTGCTTTAAAACCAAAATCCGGGGTTCTGTAACATCTTTCAGCCCGTTCATCACATTTTCCGTATAAAATTTTGTAAACCGAAAATAAGCCCTATTTTCGTAGTGCACTAATGAAGTAGTACACTAAATCACTATTGTCATTTTGAGATATATCTGTTTTATTTCGTTGCAGTGGACTGATTTTGAGGGAATTGCGGATTACTTCAAAACGTTTTAGCAAAAGGAATAGCACGTTGAGGATCAATAATCCCGCTAAAATATCCCGATCGAAGACTTGAGTGCCGCTTAACCAAAACCTTTAAAATTATTTTTATGAAGATTTCTGCTTTCTTTATTCACCTCCTTCTTTTCTGCTTTGGTGCCTTTGCACAATCTGCCGGTAAAATTTCCGGATCTGTTTTAAAATCCGAAACACCTTTAGAAGGTGCCACCGTTAGCCTTTTACGTGCCAAAGATTCGGCAACCGTTAAATTGTCTGTTTCAAATAAGGAAGGCATATACCTGTTTGAGAAAATCACAGATGGCAAGTACCTGGTGGCTGTTACTGTTGTCGGTCACAAAAAAGCCTTTTCCCAAGTATTAGTAATTACCCCACAGGCACAAAGCATACAGGTTTCTTCAATCAATATAACCGGCGAAAGTAAAAATCTTGCGAGTGTTACTGTTAATGCCAGGAGACCATTAATTGAACAGAAAATTGACCGCACAATCTTAAATGTTGATGCATCAATTACAAATATTGGTACTTCAGCATTGGAAGTATTGGAGAAGGCGCCCGGCGTATCTGTAGACAGAGATGGCAATATTAGTCTTAAAGGAAAAGAAGGTGTATTAATCATGGTGGATGGCCGGCCAACGCAGTTAGGAGGAGCGGACCTTGTAAACCTTCTTCGCAATATGAATTCCAGCCAGCTGGACCAGATCGAGATCATGACAAATCCACCTGCGCGTTATGACGCTGCAGGTTCAGCCGGTGTAATTAACCTGAAAACGAAGAAGGCCATCAAAGCAGGTTTTAATGGTTCGTTGAATCTCACCTATTCACAGGGAATATACCCCAAAACAAATGAGGGCTTCAACTTCAATTACAGGGAAGGCAAAGTAAATGTCTTCACCAACTTAAGTCACAATTACCAGCAAAGGCTTTCTACAATGAGTATTGATCGAAACATTTTTAACAGCAGCACAAATTCGATTGATAAGGTTTTTAACCAGGTGGCGGATCGAATGTCAACGGGTAACGCATATAATGCAAAGGTTGGTATTGATTTTTTTGCGACCAAAAAAACAACATTTGGCGCGGTCGTAAATCTTAATTCAAGGCAGATGACCTCTGTGAACCCAAACATTACCAGGATCTCAAACGCCTCCAAAGTTTTTGAAAGTATAACAAAAGCAATGGTTGATAATCAGAATGATTGGAAAAGTTTTAGCACCAATCTGAATTTCCGTACCATTTTGGACAAAAAAGGAAAAGAGATTACTTCTGATATTGATATCCAGAAATACGGATCAGACAATGATTTGTACATGGTAAACTCGTATACCGATGCAACCGGTAATCCATATGCGAAGGCAGATACATTGTTTGGTGTGTTGCCCCAGGATATTAATGTATACAGCGCAAGAGTTGATTATTTACACCCAATGAAAAAAGGCGCAAGATTTGAAGCCGGTATCAAAAGCAGCATTGTCAGAACAGATAACAATGCGAACTATGATAGTATCCAGTATGGCATGATCGTGCATGACATTAATCGAAGCAATCATTTTATTTATGAAGAAAACATCAATGCAGCTTACTTAAACCTGAGTACGCCCTTATCTAAAAAATTAAATGCTCAGTTCGGGTTAAGGCTGGAAAATACAAATGCAAAAGGTAACCAGATAACAACGGGCGAATATTTCGACAGGCACTATACACAACTCTTTCCGACAGCTTATTTTCAGTATAAAGTAAATGATAAGAATAATCTTGGTGCAAACTTCGGCAGGAGGGTTAGCCGGCCCAGTTATCAAAGTCTGAATCCATTTATCAGGTTCATCGACCGTTACACTTTTAGCCAGGGAAACCCAGGTCTGAAACCTTCAATAAGCAATAACATCGAGCTATCTCATACCTGGAAAAACCAAATTACCACCACCTTAAACTATACAAATGTCAAGGACATCATACAGGAAATAATTCAACAGAAAGGGGAGGAAGCTTATAACATGCCCGCAAATGTTGCAGCACTTAACCAATTTGGAATTTTAGTAAGTGCAAATACACCCATTAACAAATGGTGGACAAGCAACATAAATATCAACGTGTATAATGATCACTACAAGGGTGTCATAGACGGCACTTCGATTGATATGGCTGTAACAAGTTTTGTGATCAATGGAACACAGCAGTTTAAAATAACCAAAACGTTTTCAGCAGAACTAAATGGCAGGTTTAGAAATGGCTGGCTTGAAGGTGTGATGAGGGCAAAGTCTGTGGGTTTTATCGGTGCCGGAATCAGCCAGCAAATTTTCAAAGGCAAAGGCACCATTCGGTTGACAGCGAGGGATATCTTCTATACGCAAAAATTCAGGGGCGTGGCACGTTATGGTAATGTTGATGTTGAACTGAAGCAGGTGGCAGAAACCCAGGTTGTATCTATAGGCTTCTCGTACAATTTCAGCAAAGGGAAAAAGATTGCACCAGTAAAGAGAACGGCAGGTAGTGCTAATGAAGAGCAGGGTCGAATCGGACAATAATAGTAATTAAGATAAATCTAAAGACTTAAATAAAAAAAAATGGTTAATTCATCTGTGATCAGAACTAAGGAGCTTTCCTACTATTACTCGAAAGGTGTACAGACGCTATTTAATATTGATCTGAATGTTCAGAAAGGAACTATTTATGGATTCCTTGGTCCCAATGGCTCAGGTAAAACTACTACGCTGAGTCTGATACTTGGCTTACTGAATAATCAACAGGGCAGCATCGAAGTTTTTGGTCAGCAGCTTCATTCAAACAGGACTTCTATATTGCGAAAGGTTGGTTCATTAATCGAGGTTCCATCTCTTTACTCACATCTCACCGCAAAAGAAAACCTGGAGGTTTATCGGCCTGTCTATGGAGCATCAAAGGCAAGAGTTGATGAAGTTTTAAAAATTGTCGGGTTGGAGGATACGAAAAAGAAAACAACAAAAAGATTTTCCCTTGGTATGAAACAGCGATTGGCCATTGCGCTGGCGTTGCTGCCAAATCCTGAATTGCTGGTTCTTGATGAACCATCAAATGGATTAGATCCCGGTGGGATAATTGAACTCCGTCAACTAATAAAGAAGTTAAATAAAGAATATGGCATGACCATAATCATTTCAAGCCATTTACTTGGTGAGGTCGAGAAGATGGTAAGTCATGTTGGTATCATATACAAAGGAAAGATGCTTTTCCAGGGTTCATTGCCGGAGCTGCATCTTTTCCAGCAAAAGGGTTCAAAATTGTTTGTCAATACTTCAGACAATGATGTTGCCCTTAGATTGCTTTCTGACTATTATCCCGAAATAACAGGAGATAAACTTTCGCTTCCATTTGAGAATCTGAACCAGGTGGCATCAATAAATAAAAAGCTTACTCAAAATAACCTTGATGTATACCTTCTCCACCCAAAGGAAAATGATCTTGAACGTTTATTCATTGATCTGACTTCCAATCAATCTTAAAAATTATTTTTCAACTATCAAAACTAACCATGAGCTTATTAACTTCTCTGCGTTCTGAAATATTAAAGACAAAACGTACGGCAGCATTTTATTTTACCCTGGTAGGCGCGGCCGTTGTGCCAATTGTATACCTGTTTAACGTGGTTTTTGACGAAATTAATGACACAAGGAAAGATCCTTTTAATGCCATGTTTAAGATCGATTTCGAAATGAATTCACTCGTTTTTTTTCCCTGGTTCCTGATACTGATTTGTACATTGATGCCGCAAATAGAGTACAAGAATAATACCTGGAAACAGGTATTCGCATCACCTCAAACAAAAGCAACGGTGTTTATGGCGAAATTTCTCAGTATACATTTGCTTCTCCTGCTTTTTTTGACTGCAAACCATATTTTTATGTTTATCGCTGCATTTGCAACACATTTTATTTTGCCGGAACTGGACCTCTTAAATCAGCCCTTAAATGTTCGCCAGTTACTAGTAAACAATACCAATCTATATCTTACGGTGCTTGCAATAGGTACAATTCAATTCTGGATAGGATTAAGATTCAGGAATTTTATTGTACCTATAGCCATCGGTCTCGCTCTATGGATTGCAGGTACCCTGATGGTATTCGAGTCTCATTCAGTTTATGCAAAATACTTTCCTTATAGTTTCCAGATTTTCAGCAGCCTGCCACAAATAAAACCACAGCTCAATGAAGTTGAATGGACATCATTGGGATACAGTGTAATTGTTCTTATACTCGGGTTCATAGATTTTAACCGTAGAAGAATCAGCGCATAACGCTGTTCATCAAATAGTGATTTTTTGCTCATCCGCCACTCCTGTGGTGTAACGCCATGTTCCTGTTTTCGTTTTAATTCTCGCTTAGTGTAGTTGAATGTTCTAAACGAACAATCCAAGCGTCCTGTCCCTTACTAACAAACAGGCTCCTATTATGCCGGCGCGTTCGCCAATTTTTGACATCTTGAGCTTTGTATCGTTATTTACCAGCGTCAGAGAATATTTATTGATGGCACTTTTAATCGGAAGACGGATATAATCGCCGGTTGCAGCAAGGCTTCCCCCGAGGATCACAAGTTCTGGGTTGAAAAGATTAATTATTACTGCTATACCCTTTCCAAGATTCTCACCTATTTCGGCAAGCAGCTCAATGCAGAGTGTATCTTCCTTTCTAGCGGCTTCTATAATGTCTTCGAGCTGAATATTATTATAATCCTTATGATCCGCAGATAAAATACTCGAAGCGCCGTTTTCCATTTTCTGTTTTAATAATCTTATCAAAGCGTAGCCGGAAGCTTCTGTTTCAAGGCAGCCTCTTTTTCCGCAATGACAAATGATCTCATTATTATACATAGGGGTATGCGCAAGATCACCGGAGAAACCAGATTTTCCATAATACAGTTGTCCATTGATAAAAATCCCCATACCAATACCATGTTCAATATTAACAAAGAGAACATCTTTTTCATGCGTTACGATTCCACTGCTGAACTCACCGTATGCCACTGCACGCGAATCATTTTCAATATAGGTCCGAATGCCTGACCTTTTTTCCATGACCTTGCTCAGCGGTTCCTCATCAAAATGAAAATAACTGTAGCTATATCCGTTTCTGTAATTAATTCTTCCCGATAGGTTTACGCCTATTCCAACGATCCTTTCCCGGCTCACAGGGAATTTATTGATGGCCTCCTCTATAATGTCACATAAATGGTTAAGTGCTTCACGTGTATTCGTAAGCTGATAGGGGATCCTTTCCTCTACATTAAGCAGATTTTTTTTGAGATCAAGCAGGCCTATGTTGATATGATTCATTTTAATATCAACCCCAACGAAATATATTGACTTCGGTTCCAATCCGTAAAGGTTGGGTTTACGGCCAACACCGGATTCGGTTTTGCCATAGTCTTTCACCAGTCCGTCTGTTATCAGCTCTGTTATAAGATCATTGACTTTTGGACTACTGCTGTTCAGATGTTTTGCCAGGTCGGCAATAGTGGCATCTCCCTCATTGGCAAAATATATCAGTATCTGCTTCTTCAATTGAAGGTTTTTGAAAGCGACACCAGTAATATCTACATCAGCGAGATCTTTCAGGAAGGTTATGAAGGTTTCCATGTTGGTATATCAAAAAATACAAGACAAAAAAATAATTTAACAATAACAGTGTTATTAATAAAATATTATTTAGTTTTAGCTAGAGTTAATAAAATAATTTATTAATTGATCTGGTATTTGATAATAAAGTTATAATTAATTACTCTTCTAAACGATTCGATTATGCCAAAACGCTGCTTTAGTTCCAAAACTATTTTTAATTATTTAATCCTTCTGGCCCTGGTCGGCTTTTCGCCCGAAGCATTTTCTCAGACAAGGGTTATCACCGGGCGGATAACTGATTCCAAAGACCAGCCTCTTAAAGAAGCCTCCGTTTCTGTAAAGGGAAGCAATACAGGAACTAAATCCGATGGATCCGGGAGATTTGAATTAAACGTTCTTCGCGAAAACGAAACGCTTGTTATCAGCCTGATTGGTTTTGCCACCCGGGAAGTGGATTGGAGCCCTGATAATTCGGCCCTTACTATCGTACTTCAAGATTCTGCTAATTATTTAGCTGATGTAGTAGTGGTGGGTTATGGAACACAGAAAAGAGCAAATCTTACCGGCGCAGTAGTGCAGGTAGACGGCAAAGTATTGGCAAATCGTGCTATCGTTAATATAGGACAGGGATTACAGGGTGTTGTCGGTAACCTGAATATTTCCACAGTAGGAGATCCTGGTGGGGTTGGACAACCGGCGACCTATAATATACGCGGTAATACCAGTTTAAATGGAGGTGATCCATTCTTTGTGGTAGATGGTATACCTGCAAGCAATATCAATAATCTTAATCCGAATGATATAGAAAGTATTACCATATTGAAGGATGCCGCTTCCTCAGCCATATACGGAGCCCGGGCGGCTTATGGTGTAATACTGATAACTACCAAAAAAGGAAAGAAGGGCGATAAAATTTCTGTGAACTATAACGGTTTGGCTTCATTCAGCACACCTACCTCCCTTCCTAAAATGGCCAACTCCCTGCAGTTCGCAGAGACCTATAATATTTCCGCTGCCAATAGTGGGTTAGCAGCACCTTTTAGTCCGGAAGCGATAAACAGGATAAAGCAGTATATGGCAGATCCGAACAGCATTCCGGTTACTATCCCAAATCCCGGCGACCCTAACCGGTGGGATTGGAACAATGCCAATGCAAACGTAGACTGGTTTAAAGAATTCATCAAACCCTGGTCATTCAACCAGAAACATGATCTCAGTTTAAGCGGTGGTGGTGATGTTACTTCTTATTATATGTCGTTTGGATATTTTGGCCAGGGTGGACAACTGCGTTATGGTGATGATAAGTTTGAACGTTTCAACCTTACGAGTAATGTTCATTCTGAGCCCCTGAAATGGTTAAGATTGGATCTGAGGGTACGATATGCCCGCAGTGTAAGTGACCAACCTTTCCCTTATTCGGATCTGGCGGGAAACTGGTTCCACCTTGCAGGAACCAGGCAGCCTATATGGCCGGTCAAAAATCCGGATGGCCAATACAGCCAGATCTCTACCATTCCTTATTTCACTTCGCAGGGAAGAAGTATCGGCAAATCAAACGATCTGTGGCTTACAGGAGCTGTTGAAATGGAACCGGTCAAAAACTGGAAGATCAATGCCGATTATTCATGGAATACAGTTTCCGGACAAGGCGCCGACCACGATGCTTTCGTTTACTCATATGCGATAGATGGCAGCAAATACAATATTGCCCATGCACAGAATGCGATCAGCAAGAGTTCAACAGGTAATGAATACAGTTCCTTTAATGTGTATACTTCGTTTGAGCAATCATTTAATAAACATTATTTTAAAGTTCTTGTCGGCCAGCAGGCTGAAGTAAGCCGGTTCAATTCTTTATATGGTACACGTTTGAATCTTATTACGGATGCCATACCTTCAATGGGTGTAGCCACCGGCACTCAATCTTCTTCAGAAGCTATTTCTCATTGGGCAACAATGGGCACTTTCGGAAGGCTCAGTTATAATTTCAATGAAAAATACCTGGTTGAATTTAATGCCCGCTACGACGGAACTTCCAAATTCCCTGAGGATGAGCGTTATGGTCTTTTCCCTTCAGTATCGGCCGGATATAATATTGCCCGTGAAAACTTTTTTCCTTTCAAAAATATATTCAGCGAGTTTAAACTTCGGGGATCTTATGGCTCGCTGGGAAACCAGGCCGTTGCTAACTACATGTACCTTGCAAGCGTGCCCATCTATTCAAACCTGGGTTACCTGTTCTCTACTCAGCGGCCAAATTACCTGGGAGCTCCCGGATTGGTCAGTTCCGATCTTACCTGGGAACGGTCAAAGACCCTGGATTTTGGAGTTGATGCGAGTTTGTTTAAAAACCGCCTGAGTTTTTCATTCGACTGGTATGTTAGAAATACCATGGATATGCTCGGTCCCGCTGAAGCACTTCCCGCTACTTTAGGTGTCGGTGTTCCACAAATGAACAACGCCGATCTGCAAACGAAGGGATTTGAACTGGCTATCGGATGGAAGGATAGGATAGGTAAAGACTTTAATTACAATGTATCTGTTGTGCTTTCCGACTATGTATCAAGGGTAAAGAAATATAATAATCCAACCAACCTCCTGTCTACTTTTTATAATGGATTTACTATTGGTGAACTCTGGGGATTCGAGGCTTCCGAGCTGATACAAACTCAAAAACAACTGGATGAGATGCCTGATCAGTCTATCTTCTACGGACAGTGGAGTCTGGGTGATCTGTTATATAAGGATCTTGATGGCGATAATAAAATGACTGTTGGAAAGAATACCCTGGACGATCATGGCGATCTTACGATCATTGGAAATGCTTCTCCAAGATATAGTTTCGGTATCACCGCCGGGTTTAACTGGAAAGGATTTGACTTCAATATGTTCTGGCAGGGAGTTGGCAAAAGGGATATCGCGCTGAACGGAACGCTGTTTTATGGTCTGCTGGGTGGTTATGGTTCCGCTGTTTGGGAAAACACACTTGATTACTGGACGCCGGAAAATACGGGTGCATATTGGCCAAAACCTTACTACACCGGTGAGATCAATAAAAACCGCTCACTTTCTTCCAGGTATCTTCAGAGTGCAGCTTACATGCGATTAAAAAATCTGCAACTCGGCTATACCATAGCGCCTGAGATCCTGTCAAAATGGAAAATGAAAAATATCAGGGTCTTTGTAACAGGAGAGAACCTTATCACTTTCTCTTCCATCAATGAAAATTTCGATCCTGAAGTGATCGGTGGGGGCTGGGGTTCAGGAAAAATGTATCCGCTGATGAAGACTCTCACTGTTGGATTAAACTTAGGATTATAATCTTCCAAAAAAAATAACATGAAAAATATTTATAGCCTAATACTGTTGCTTATAACGGTCATCGCTATCCCATCCTGTAAAAAGTTCCTCGACCGGCCACCATTGGACACTATTACAGATAAGGAAATGGCATTCTCAAAAACGGAGATGGAATTGTATAGCAATCAGTACTATACCAGCTTTCCGAATTTCCTGGATGCATTTTATGCGGATAATTCATCCGATAATATGGTTCATGGAAATTATAATTACAATGCATTGCTATCAGGTATTATTACTGTTCCTTCCAGTGACGGCGGATGGTCGTGGGGGACTATCAGGAGCGTGAATTATTTTTTAGCGAATTATCATGTAACCACTGAGCCATTCGCTGAAATTAAAACTTATGTAGGCGAAATGTATTTCTGGAGAGCCTGGTACTATTTTGGAATGTTGAAATCCTTTGGCGATCTCCCCTGGTATAACAAACCTCTTGGTACCAATTCCGAAGAATTATATGCGCCCAGGCTCCCGAGAAATGTTGTTGCTGATTCCATACTGGCAAGTCTTGACAAAGCAATCGAGTTGCTGAATGATAAAAATACAGCAGCAACACTCCGCCTCAATAAGGATGTTGCACGCACATTTAAATCAAGGGTAGCACTATATGAAGGCACATGGGAAAAATACCATCAGGGAACTCCCTTTGGAGTAGAGGGTTCAGATTACAATAAATATTTTCAACAGGCAGCAGCAGCTGCCCAACAAGTAATCAACGGCAATAATTACCAGATCGTTGCAGGTAATGATCCCCAATGGGATTACTGGAATCTTTTCAACCGGCTTGATCTTTCAGGAAATACTGAGGTTATTCTCTGGAGAAAATACAGTCTTTCACAATCGCTCACACACCAGGCACAGAATTACCTGTTGTATGAGGGAGGAAATACAGGCTTATCTAAACAACTTGTTGATTCATACCTCGGCATTGACGGAAAGCCTATAGCATTGAGTCCCCTCTATAAAGGTGATGACTCCATAGCCGGTGTTGTGCAAAACCGGGATCCGCGTTTACGCCAGACGATCTTTGTGCGCGACCATCCAATGGTGATACAGAATGGGGATACTGTTAAAAAATTCAGCGAGCCATTTATCAATATGTCGGGCGAAAGCAGGAATACTACCGGCTACCAGTTATTTAAAGGAGCTGCGCCAAATATAGAACCCCAGGGTGCAGGTCCGGGAAGTGGAGCTGGAGCTACAACTGCAGCTATCCTATTCCGTTATGCTGAAGTATTACTTAACTATGCAGAAGCACATGCAGAATTGGGAACCTGCACTCAACAGGTGCTCGATGCAAGTATAAATAAACTGCGCGATAAAGTGGCTATGCCACACATGACTGTAGCTATCGGTTTTGCCGATCCGGCCTGGGATTTTCCTCAACTTTCCGCATTACTCAATGAGATCAGAAGGGAGAGAAGAGTGGAACTTGCCTGTGAAGGTTTCCGATATGATGATCTTTTCCGCTGGGCTGCAACCGATCTGATCAAAGCACCATTAAAGGGGGCTAAATACGCTCAGTTTGTAGGTAAAACATTCAATCCTCCATTATCGAACATACCAGTGAGCAGCGATGGTTATATTTTTCCTTATTTAAATTCGCCGGCATCCAATGGCTGGCAGTTTGATAAGACAAAAAATTATCTGCGGCCTTTGCCGGTAAATGAAATGACCCTTAACAATAGTCTTAAACAAAATCCCGGTTACTGATATGAATGTATTCAAGGTAATTTTTTGTTACTGCATTTTGTTGTTTGCCTCGCTGACCGGTTTTGCGCAGACTCGTGAAATTGCCTTCTGTGGTAATATTACCAATGATCTGTACCTGCTTTTAAAAAAGAAAGGCTATTCAATAAAACGTTTCAGTGAGCCATCGGCTGCTATCAATAGTATGCCTTCCGGAACAGCCTTATTTATTGTGGCAGACGGGTATCCTGAGAAAATGAATGCCCTTGAGGCCTCATTATTCAAAACTGCCGCAAAGAAGAATATGAAACTGTACCTGGAATATCCTTCGTTTGTACCCGGTATTGACATTGTTACCAAACCGGTAACAGACAGACTGGAAAGAGCCGTGGTTACCAGTAAGCTTTTTGGAGAAAAGCTTCCGGCAATGAGTTTGCTTGGAATAAATGGTTGCTTTATTCTTCCGGTATCGGTGAAGGACCCCCTGATTGTTCTGGGTAAGGTAGCCGGTTTCGATAAGGCCGAATATGGGATTGCAGATGTAAAATCTCATCCTGTTTTGTTTCAGCAGGAAAACATGATGGTAGCTATGACAAGCCTGAGCAATTTTGCCACGGGCCGGTATGGACCGGCAGATTCCTGGAAAACGGTGTGGGAATATATCGTTGGCTGGATGACGGGTGCTTCAAAAGTTCAGTTCGCCTCATGGCCGGTACAGGTAAGTCCCGCATACTCAATGGAACAAAAACTGCCCGCCAATGCAAAAAGAAATGCCATTGCAAGAGGAACTAATTGGTTTTACAATGGCCGTTTTCTGATACACCCCGAATGGAAAGATCTATGGGAAAAAGAACAGGGAGATGGTACCCAGCCAGTGGGGCCTCCGGTAAGCCTGAAGCTCCCGAGTGGTGATGGATCATTGGGCATAATCGAGGGACATTCTTCCGATATTAACGCTGATGGTTCCCAGCAATACCGTTATTGGCTAAGAAATGATGTTCAGGGAGAAGTAAGTTATGCTTTTGCAGCAGCGGGTAAATTTCTTAACAATAAGGAATATTTCAAGGTAGCCGGCAACCTGGTTGATTATATATATCACAAATCCAATCTGCGTGCAGGTGCCAGGGCAAATAAAGATAGCGCCGCGTTTGGACTGGTAGGCTGGTCGCTCACCCATCCCTATGTATTTTATGGTGATGATAATGCAAGGGCTACATTAGGAGTGATTGGCGCATCCGCTTATATGAATACTGCAAAATGGGATAAGGAAATTGTTGAGAACATCCTCGCTAATTTCCGCACCACCGGCAAGTTCGGTTTCAGGGGGGACAGGTTGGAGCAGAATGATATTCAGCGATTGGGGTGGAAGCATTTCCAGGAAAGTGATATCGTTAGTCCTCATCCACATTTTGAATCATGGATGTGGGCATGTTACCTATGGCTATATAACGCTACCGGCTATGCGCCCTTACTGGAAAAAACAAAAACCGCTATTCGTATGACCATGGAAGCTTACCCCGATAAATGGAAATGGACAAACGGAATTCAGCAGGAACGTGCGAGAATGATATTGCCGCTGGCATGGCTGGTAAGAGTTGAAGATACTGAAGAACACAGACGCTGGCTGGATATAGTGGTAAATAAGCTTTTGGAAAACCAGGATAAATCGGGAGCCATTCGTGAAGAACTGGGAACAGGAAAGGGTATGTTTGGTACAACTGCCTCCAATAAGGAATATGGCTTGCACGAAGCTCCCCTTATCTTCGAAAACGGCGACAAAGTGGCTGATATGTTATACACCAGCAATTTTGCTTTCTTCAGTCTCAATGAGGCTGCGCAGGCCACAGGAAATAAGAAATACGCCGGGGCGGTCAATAAGCTCTCCGATTTTCTTACCAGGATACAGGTTAAGAGTGAAAAACATAAAGATGTGGATGGAGCCTGGTTTCGTGCTTTCGATTATGGACGCTGGGATTACTGGGCATCCAATGCAGATGCCGGATGGGGGGCATGGTCAACCCTTACCGGATGGATACAAAGCTGGATCATTGCCACACAGGTGTTAATAGAACAAAAACAGAGCTATTGGGAACTGACGAAACGATCCGATGTTAAAAAATATATGGATCAGGCCGTTGAAACAATGCTCAACAAATAAACATATCATGCAGCAATACACTAAGATTGGCTTAAGCAGTTTGTTTATCATTTTTTTTGTTGGGTCACTGATCGCTTCTGAGATCATACCTTCTCCATTAAAAACTGAATTACTGGAAGGCAGATATGCGCTGCCTTCTTCCCCTGCTTATAGTTTTAGCATTAAATGTAAAAATGAAGCTGCTTTGATGGCAGGCTATCTGAAAGATCGGTTCGGAATTGATGCAAGAAATTCAAAAGGACCAGGTGCTGATATACAACTGATCATCACAGAAACTAAAAAAGCGGATGCTGTGGCTGAAGGATACCAGCTGAAAATAACAGGTGAGGGTATCCGTATTACAGCTCCTTCTTCAGCAGGTATTTTTTACGGTATCCAGTCTTTGCTGCAGCTCCTTTCAGACCAGAATGGTTCACTTATCAGGTCGCTTCAATGTCAGCAGATAACAGATAAACCAAGATTTGTATGGCGCTCTTTTATGCTGGATGAAGCACGAAATTTTAAGGGAACGCCAGTGGTTAAAAAACTGCTGGATCAGATGGCCGCTCTTAAGATGAACACATTCCATTGGCATTTAACTGATGATCAGGGTTGGAGAATAGAGATAAAAAAATATCCATTACTTACTACTATTGGTTCTGTGCGAAAAGTTACACAAACCGGGGGGATAGGAAGTAAGACATTCGACAGTACTGTTCATAAAGGTTATTACACAAAGCAAGAGATCAAAGAGATCGTTCAGTATGCTGCCGCAAGGCATATCAAAGTTGTACCCGAGATCGAAATGCCGGGACACGCAAGTGCGGCAATAGCTGCCTATCCCTGGCTTGGAGTAACAGGTAAAAAAATTGAAGTGGCTGTAACCTATGGCGTATTCAAAGATATATTTAACGTAGCCGACCCCAGGGTAGTAGGCTTTTTTCATGATGTACTTAATGAAGTTGCTGCTATGTTCCCTTCGAATATCATCCATATCGGAGGAGATGAAGTGATATTTGATCAATGGAAAAGTTCTCCCTGTGTTCAGCAATTCATAGAAAAGAATAAGGTTAAATCGCCGGCTGATCTGCAGCTTTGGTTTACAAACAGCATTTCATCATACCTCGGCAAAAAACAACTGAGGATGATGGGATGGAATGATATCACCGGTCATCAGATACATGAAACAACAGGTATCAGAGATACAAAACCGGATCGTAAACTGTCACCCAATACCATAGTTCATTTTTGGAAAGGTGATCCCGCCCTTGTGAATGAAACAGTGCTGAACGGGTATGATGTTGTGAATTCCTATCACGAATTCACTTACCTGGATTATAATTATACCAGCATCAGTTTGCAAAAGGCTTATAGTTTCGAGCCTGTACCCGAAACGCTTGATCCGAAATTACATCATAAGGTGCTTGGCCTGGGATGCCAGATGTGGGGAGAGTGGATCACTACTCATGAAAAAATGTACGAACAGATATTTCCGCGTATAGCTGCTTACGCTGAAGTAGGATGGACAGATAAACGAAATAAAAACTACAACCGTTTCAAGGCAGCCCTGCCCGCATTAGAAAGCACATGGAAAAAGAACGGGATCAGCGGTAAGAATATCAATTTCTAAAGAAATAAGTAATAGTAATATGACATTTAAGGATTATGCTGATCTGTATCGCGACAATCTATTGCAGGATGTTATTCCTTTCTGGCTTAAATATTCTCACGACAAAGAATACGGAGGATATTTAACCTGCATTGATCAATATGGAAAAATATACAGTACGGATAAGTTTATCTGGTTACAGTGCCGGCAGGTGTGGACATTTTCCAGCTTATATAACCAGGTAGAAAGAAAGCAGGAGTGGCTTCAATTTGCTATCCAGGGAGCTGAATTTTTGAGAAAATTTGGACGCGATACATCGGGTGACTGGTATTTTTCGCTGACCAGGGAAGGCAAACCTCTGGTGCAGGCGTACAATATTTTTTCAGATTGTTTTGCGGTCATGGCTTTTGGACAGTTATATAAAGCGACTGGGGATAAGGGTTATCGTATGATCGCCTTAGATACTTTCAACAGAATACTTGAACGGAGGGCTAACCCCAAAGGAAAATATTCAAAAGCATATCCCGGCACAAGACCGTTGGAAAGTTTATCCTTACCAATGATCATGTCGAACCTGGTGCTGGAGATCGAACATATTCTCGACCCCGCGCAGGTGGAAGATGTAATAAAGTATTGTACCGAAACGGTGATGGGGTCTTTCTATCATCACGATACAGGTTTGTTGCTGGAGAACGTGGCACCCGAAGGAAAATTCTCTGATTCTTTTGAAGGCAGATTAGTAATGCCGGGACATAGCCTTGAATCTATGTGGTTCCTGATGGATATTGCAGAAAGAAAAGGAGATAAAGACCTGATACGAAAAGCTGTTGATATATCTTTAAACCTTATGGAATTTGGTTGGGATAAAGAATACGGAGGGATCTTTTATATGAAAGATATACTAGGTCATCCCACTCAACAACTCGATTGGGATCAGAAATTATGGTGGGTGCATCTGGAAGCAATTGTATGCATGCTTAAAGGGTATAACCATACGGGTGATGAAAGATGTCTTGATTGGTTTAGAAAGTTGCATACCTATACCTGGAAACACTTTCAGGATAAAGAGCAAGGCGAATGGTTTGGTTACCTTAACAGGCAGGGCGAACTGTTATTGTCCCTGAAGGGAGGTAAATGGAAAGGATGCTTTCATGTTCCACGCTGTCTTTACCAGGGTTGGAAAACACTCCTTTTGATAGAAAAGAAATATGAATGTGCTGTTATTGGTTAATTGATGCATGTTTAATGCTGAAATAAAATGATGGAATGTCAAATGTAAATTTTCCGGTGGTTGTTCTGGCCGACCCGCCGGGGCAAGGTAAGAGTAAGTATACACCAGCATTGATTTCACTGGCAGTATTGTATTTCATGCTTGGTTTCATTACCTGTCTGAATGATACCCTCGTTCCGTTCTTCAAAATAAAATTTAAACTTAACTATGCGGAATCCTCATTGGTTCAGTTTTATTTTTTCTTAACCTATGGCATCATTTCCATACCCGCAGGCAGAATTATCGAGCGTGTAGGATATCAGTCGGGAATGATATGGGGATTTTTGATCACTGCTGCCGGAGCCCTTCTGTTCTTTCCTGCAGCAATATTTCATGAGTATTATTTATTTCTGGCTGCGTTATTGTTTCTGGCGGCAGGTATTGTGTTTATGCAGGTGTCAGCAAATCCTTATATCGTTACACTGGGTAGCCCTTCTACAGCATCAGCGAGACTGAATATGATCCAGAGCGTTGGTTCCGTGGGAACGATTGTCGCGCCTTTATTCGGAGCCGCAGTGATCATGCCGGGAATTCAAACTGCCGGTTCAAATGATAGGATCGCTATGCCTTATCTGGGTATTGCGGTTACGATGCTGGTGATCAGCATGGTGGTTGTCCGGTTGAAATTGCCTAAAATCAGTAGAGTTGAAGAATCCAATGATTCCAGTTCTCAGAAAAAAAATGTCTTTGCTTTCAGAAACCTGAGATTAGGAGCGATTGGTATCTTTTTCTTTGTTGGAATAGAAATAGCCGTTGCTTCCTTCCTGACAAATTATATTGCTGACACCCTGCATATCAAGGATGCGGATGCTAATTTTTACGTGGCCTTTTATTGGGGTTTTATGTTATTGGGGAGAATAATTGGTGTACTGCTGCTGAAGTGCATACGTCCTACCACCATGCTGGTAGCGAATGCTTTGATTGCAATGACTCTGATAATGTTCTCGATCAATACAACGGGTTATGTAGCTGTATGGACTTTGCTGGGTGTTGGTCTGTTCAATTCAGTGATGTTCGCGATTATTTTTACGTTGGCTGTCAGCGGCCTGGGATCCTATATCACTAAGGGTTCTGCAATATTATCCACAGCTATTTGCGGGGGAGCGGTGATCGTGGTGTTACAAGGACTACTGATAGATCGGTCTTCATGGTCTACAGCATTTCTTATACCAATGATATGTTACCTCTATATAATCTTTTACGGGCTTAACGGATATAAGTCAAAGAACAGTGAATATGTCCGGTAGATCATCTGAATTAATGAAATCATAATAAATATTTTACTGATGAGTTTTGAAAAAATTACTGAATCGGTTTCTCATTACCGGTACCTGGAGAGAATGTCTGTAAACGAGATACTCACTAATATTAATAATGAAGATAAATCAATTGCTTATAGTGTTGAGAAGGTGATCCCGCAGGTGGAAAAACTGGTCAATGTTGTTTCTGAAAAGCTGTTAAACGGTGGAAGATTATTTTATATCGGTGCAGGAACAAGCGGCAGACTTGGGGTGTTGGATGCCAGTGAATGCCCACCTACTTACGGAGTACCTGAATACATGGTCACAGGAATAATGGCTGGTGGTGATGGCGCACTACGAAACGGTGTTGAAGATGCTGAGGATGATGAATACCAGGGATGGAAGGATCTTGAAAAAAATGCTGTTTCTGATAATGATGTAGTGATAGGTATAGCCGCGAGCGGGTCAACTCCTTATGTTGCGGGTGCGTTAAGAATTGCGCGGGAAAATAATATTGTAACAGGTTGTATTGTGTGTAATCCCGGAAGTGAAGTGGCAAAGCATACTGATTACCCCATAGAGGTGACCGTAGGTCCTGAGTTTGTTACGGGCAGTACAAGAATGAAGAGCGGTACTGCGCAAAAGCTTATACTGAATATGATCTCCACAGCCGTTATGATCCGGTTGGGAAGAGTGGAGGATAACAGGATGGTCAATATGCAGATCAGTAATGATAAGCTGCTGGACCGGGGTGTAAAAATGCTGATGGAGAAATGGGGACTTAGTGATTACGCAGTTGCCAAAGACATATTATTGAAATACGGTAACATTCCTTCTGCTCTTAAGCATTTGCAGGAAGACCATAAGACTAAATAAACAGAAATAATAACCAGGTACCATATCAACTATCAATGGATATTCAGGGAGTTCATAATTATAAGAGACAAATTATCATCATTGGATTTTTTTTCTTCATATTCGGCTTTATCACCTGGGTGAATGGTGCGTTGATCCCTTACCTTAGAATAGCCTGCGAACTTGAAGAGTGGATGACTTACCTGGTGACGTTTGCTTTTTATATCTCCTACACCATCATGGCCTTTCCCTCAGGGCGATTGATAAATAAAACGGGAATGATCACGGCGATGCGGTTGGGTTTGATCGTTATGGCATTTGGTTGTCTCCTGTTCATACCTGCAGCTTTAACCCGCACATATGCCATCTTCCTGGTTGGCCTGTTCGTGGTGGGTATAGGTCTTACCTTGCTTCAAACAGCGTTGAATCCCTACATCACTATTCTTGGTCCGGTGAACAGTGCAGCTCAACGTATCAGCATGATGGGCATTTTCAATAAAACTGCCGGTATGCTGGCTCCACTTCTTCTGGGAGCTATCATATTTAAAGACGCTGATGAGTTTATGAAAGAACTGGCTGTATTGAGTGCTGCTGAAAAAACCATAAAACTGGATATTCTGGCCAGAGCTGTGATCTTACCTTATTGCCTTATAGCCCTGCTGTTGATCCTGGTAGCTTATGCGCTTAAATATGCACATCTTCCCGAGATCAATCCGGAATCTGAAACCGGTAATGGCCGTCTATCAGATATTAAGAAAGCTCCCGGATCTTCAATGAATCTTGTGATGGGCTTTATAGCAATTTTCTGTGCCGTAGGAGTGGAGGTGATCGCCGGAGATACAATAGGTAATTATGGCCTTTATCATGAATTAAGCTTTGATTTTTCAAAAGGTCTCACTTCATATACCCTTGCGGCGATGATGGCTGGATATATACTCGGAGTAATAGTCATACCAAAATTCATCACTCAGGAAAGAGCTTATTTGTATTGTTCCATAGCTGGAATTGCAGTAACAATTTTAATTATAATCATTCCGGGAAGATCATCTGTTTTTTTCGTGGCCCTTCTCGGGGCAGTGAATGCATTGATGTGGCCCGCTATATGGCCGACGGCGTTGCAGGGCCTGAAGGGTAGAAGTCTTAACAGGGGTTCATCAATATTGATTATGGGTATCGCAGGCGGAGCAATCATGCCATTGCTATATGGATGGATGGCGGAAATTTCTGACAATCAAACTGCGTATTGGGTGCTATTACCCTGTTACTTTTTTAGTATCTGTTATTGTATCAGATCCATATTACAAACCCGAAAGCGTAACAAGCTCAACGTTTCGCTTTATTCGGAATAGCTGAATAAGACTTCAAATAAAATAATAGAAATGATATTGATCACGGACAGTGGATCTACCAAAGCGCATTGGTGCCTGGTAAACGATGGCAATGATATATATGTCAATACTCAGGGAATAAGTCCTTATTTTCAAACAAGCTTTGACATATGTGAAATTTTAAAGCTTGAACTTCTTGTCAAGCTTCCCGAACAAGCCAGGATTACAAGGATTTATTATTACGGAACCGGTTGTAATTCCAAAGCCAATATCGAAGTAGTTGATATTGCTTTAAAGGCGATATTTCCGGAAGCGGTAATTTCTATAACACATGACCTGATGGCTGCTTCCCGGGCGCTTTGCGGAAACGATAAAGGAATAGTATCCATAATGGGCACAGGCTCTAACTCCTGTTTTTATGATGGTAAGGATATTACATGGAATAAGCCGGGGTTGGGTTATGTTTTGGGCGATGAGGGAAGCGGGGCCTATCTTGGGAAGATATTATTGCAACATTATCTCTACAACGAATTTCCTGAGGAGCTTAAAAACAGTTTTGAACAGGACAATGATAACAACTATGCAAGGATTCTTGAAGGGGTATATAAAAGCTCTTTACCAAACAGATACCTTGCTTCGTTTTCCTATTTTCTTGCAAAGAATCGGGGTCATGAATTCATTGAAAAAATCCTGAAAAATGGGCTGAATGATTTTTTTGTTCGTCATATTCTTGATTGCGTCCGGCAGTGTGAGGCACCTCTTTATTTTACCGGCGGAATCGCATGGAACTACAGAGATATAGTAGCTGGCTTATGCGAAGAGCATGATTTAACTTTCGGTCGCATTACCAGGTATCCGATGGTTGATCTTGTTAAATTTCATCGAACGTAGAACAGGTAACATCGACCCAATACTTAAGGGCTAATAAAAAATCAATTTGTCTGATTGTTCTTAAAAGCTACATTTGCTGCGGAACGGTTTCCTGCTTCAAAGCATGGGATTAAAAGGGAATCCGGTGTAATTCCGGGACTATCCCCGTAGCTGTAAGCTCCTTCATATGTTGTTCAATCTTCAAGCCACTTTGGCGCCAAGGCGCTATGGGAAGGCAATGAACAATGGAGTAAGTCAGAAGACCTGCCGCACCAGAAACAATCATTCAGGGTGAAAGGCAGCAGATGTAGAAGCCGTGAGGCATTTATATTTTCAATCTTTTTTATAACCGGGAGCAGTCACAAAAAAATTTACAATGATCGCCTCATCCTTTTTACCGGCTGCTACCCAGATGATATATGACATGGGCCTTCAGCATTTGTTGCAGGGTGTAACCTTTGAGTGCCCGGCTGTGGCACTGGCAGAGAAACAGAAAGTAGTGCGTTGTGTGATGGAAGGGAAAAATTACACCAGCCTGGAGATAGACAAGGTATTTTCTGCCAGCAAAGCGCAGGGTAAAAGCTTATACTATGTCGAAGAAACAATGCTGGAACGGATAGCACCCGATATTATTTTTACACAGGACACCTGCGAGGTTTGCCAGATAGATACCAAATGCACAGCGGCAGCAGTAGCTAAATTGACCAAACAGCCTCGCATAATACCGCTAACGCCGAATAACCTTGATGATGTGTACCAGACAGCAGTTACCATCGCTACTGCTCTGGGTCATGAAGAAGCGGCCTATACCTATTTGGCTTCGTTACAAAAAAGAACATCGGTTTTGCTTGATATACTCCGGCAACACCAGATGCCGCTTAAAAGAGTAATGATGATGGAATGGATCGATCCTATCTACAATTGCGGGCACTGGATACCATTCCAGGTGGCTATGGCTGGTGGTATTGATATGTTGGGCAATCCCGCCGGAGACAGCATCGTTACCCCCTGGGATAAAATTATAAAATACAATCCCGAAGTATTGGTGATTGCTCCCTGTGGTTTTCACCAGGAAAGGGCGCTACAGGAAATACACCTGCTGGAGCAAAGGGCAAATTGGGATGAAATAGCTGCTGTTAAAACAAAACAGGTTTACATCGCAGATTTTGATCTGTTCACTCAACCTTCGGCCGCGGGACTGGTAGATGGCATTGAATTGTTAGCTGCTTTGTTTCATCCTGCATTGTTTACAATGCCAAATCATCTGCAGGAAAAATCAGCTCCGCTGTATCCTTCGTATTCGTTACAAGAGTCTTGAACGAGAATAATTATCACCGGGGTATTGAGTGTTGATATTTATAACAGGAGTATTGAATGATATATTTATAAAAGGAGTATTGAATGGTGTTATTAATATCAGGTGGTGCCATGAGCGTGAAAATTAAAGCAGGTCTCTATGAATAAAATACCTGCCATATTCAGCTGGAGTGGTGGAAAGGACAGCAGCTATGCGTTGCACAAAATACGGCAAGAGGGTTTGTATGAAGTGAAGTACCTGCTCAGTACAATCAATGGTCATTACAAAAGGCTTAGTATGCATGGTGTCAGGGAAGAATTAATCGATGCCCAGGCTGACAGCATCGGCATACCAATACTGAAAGCCTACGTCTATGAAGCCAGCAATGCAGAATATGAGGAGCAGATGCAGACTATATTGCAGAAAGCAAAAGCAGAAAAAATATACCATGTAATTTTCGGGGATATTTTTTTGGAAGATCTGAGGCAGTACCGGGAAAATAAAATGGCAGCTTTGGATATGTATTGCGTGTTCCCGCTCTGGAAGATGGAAACCCTTGGGATTGTCGATGATTTCATTGGCAAAGGATTTAAGACCGTTACCTGCTGTATAAATGATGGTTACCTCGATGAAACCTGGTGCGGTCGGATAATAGATAATGATTTTATATCAGAATTGCCCTCAACTGTAGATCCCTGCGGGGAGAATGGCGAATTCCATTCCTTTTGTTTTGAGGCGCCTTTTTTTAATAAGGCCATCAGCATCGTCACCGGTGAAAAAACATATAAGGCTTTGGAAATAAAACTGTCTGATCATCCGACCCAGGTCCCGGATGTCGGCACAAAAGGTTTCTGGTTTTGTGATCTCTTATTGAGCCCTTAAAACCTTGATGAGAGAAAATTTATACCTTTTAATAGATTCACTCTCCTTTTACTACTGTTTTTGATAACAACAAAAGCGGGTCAGCTAATTAAGCATTCTGTACTCATTTGGCGATTGACCAACGCGTTGTTTAAACAAACGGGTGAAATGTTGAGGATACTTAAATCCTAATTCGTAGGCGATCTGGCTAACTGATTTGCTTTGGTCGTATACTCTCTCTTTGGCTATTTCAATCACCTTCGATTGTATGTAGTCCTGTGCTGTTTTTCCTGTTTCCTTTTTTACCAGGTCGCCAAAATATCCAGGCGACAAATGAAATTCGTTGGCACAGTAGCTACTGAAGGCAGACCAATGGTTTGAGGTTTGTCTGTTGCAAAATATTCATTCAACAATTGCTCAAATCTTTCTAAGATCCCTTTATGAACCTGGTCACGGGTAATAAACTGGCGATCATAAAAACGAATGCAATAATTTAAAAGTAGTTCGATCGTGGATGCGATCAATCTCCTGCTGTGCTTATCTATGGCATGTTCCAGTTCATACTGAATTTTAGAAAAACAATCCAGGATGATTTTTCTTTCGCGTTCGGAAATATGAAGTGATTCGTTTGATTGATAACCGAAAAAAGTATAGTCCTGGATATGGCGCCCCAGTGATGTGCCAGGTATCAAATCGGGATGGAAGACCAGGGCATAACCTTTTGGTTGATACGTTTCACCATTGCTGTTCACGCCTGCCACCTGCCCGGGTGCAAGGAAAACCAATGTGCCTTCCTGGTAGTCATAATTGTGACGCCCATAAACCATATCCCCACATTTTACATCTTTTAAGAATATAGTATAGAAGCCAAAATACATCCGGGAACCCTGTCGGGGACTTGCCTTTGATAAATCGACAACACTAACCAGCGGATGGAGTGTTTCGTTATTGTTGAATACATTGTAATCATTGATTGTTTCAAACCGGCGCAGGTCATCCATATAAGGAGTTTTTAAAGGAATCAAAGTTACCGTTTTCTGCATCCGGTAATTGAAGCGCTTGTAGTAATCAGCGATATTGGTAAGTAAAACCGTAATCTGTATACAGTCCAGGCAGAAAAATGCAATGACCTTTATAGGGTCGAAGCGTTAGTCTATACTGACTGGAACAACATCAGCTAAATCACGAAAACTGCCATGAAGATTACGACAATCGTCCTTCGCACAAAACACTGCAGTTGAACAGGAAATCAGGGATCTCTCCAAAGCAAAGTGGCAGTGGATGGCAGATAAGAATGTCGATAAGCTGGCCTCACTTTTCCACGACAAATCAAAATTTGTCCATATGAGTAGTACCTGGAAAAAGAAGGAGGAGTTTGATATCATAAAAACCGGCAGCATATGGTACAAGAAAGCTGATGTCCATGATGTTGTGGTAGAAATTAGTGACGCCGTGACTCAATTTACCATTACCGAAGTCTATAAAAACAAGAGAAGGAATGGAAATTGCTGACATTGACTTTTAGTAGTGTCCGGGACACCCATAAAATTGAACATTAACAGGTAAACTTATAACCTTTCAATATCTCATAAAAGGATTTACATGAACAAAAAATTTCGTAAATTATTGTGGTGTAACTATCCGTAACGCAGTTCAAAGGTTTATCGTTATCCGCCCCTTGCCAGGGATTAATCGTGGTGTTAGCAGAGTAGTGTTAAAGGAGCCATAGAGTAGCTTCAAAGAAGTCTTCGTGGGATCTTAACACAATCCGTTTTCGTTTAAATTGTAAAAACAAAAAGACTTTAAAATGGAACAATCCAAAACTGCCTGTAACAGGCGTGCATTTCTGAAATCTTCCTTTTTGGCAGGTGGGGGTCTTATGATCAGTTTCAGTATACTTCCGGGGTTGGGACTGGCAGAAAAAACGAAAGTCTTAAAAAACGTCGCAGATTGGACTGAAATAACCGGTTATGTCAAGATCACACCGGATAATATCATCAAAATCATTAATCCTAACCCAGAATTTGGACAAAATGTAATGACTTCTCTGCCCATGATTTTTGCCGAGGAGCTGGATGCAGATTGGAAAAAAGTAGTGGTAGAAATGGGACCGCACGACAGTATAAAATTAGGGCCCCAATTTACAGGCGGATCTAATTCTGTCAGGATGTACTGGAAACCATTAAGGGAAGCGGGGGCAGCAGCACGCCAGATGTTGAGAGAGGCCGCAGCCCAAACCTGGGGCGTGCCTATGGAAGAAGTAACGACTAAATCCGGATTGCTTTATCACGAAAAAAGTGGTAAATCAGGAACCTATGGAAGCTTTGCATCAAAAGCTTCTGCCATTCCCATTCCAAAAGGAGTTAAGTTAAAAGACGTAAAGGATTTTAAGATAATACGAAGCTCTAAGAAAAATGTGGAAGTCTCGAAAATCGTAACCGGTAAACCGCTTTTTGGATTGGATTATAAACATGAAGGAATGTTGATAGCCATGATTCATCATCCACCGGGTTTCGGTATGAAACTCAAATCTTTTGATGCATCTCAGGCTTTGAAAATGCCGGGCATTAAGGAAGTGTTTAGTATGAAGTTATATGAAGATGGTTTCGAACAAGGCGGTTTTGATACACGTACTTTTAACGACTTGCTGGTTGTTGTAGGCGATACTACCTGGGAAGTAATGAATGCCCGTAAAAAATTAATAGTGGAATGGGAGCCTGCCGGAGATATAAAAGATACAATTGGAGGCAGAGGTGCAAAAAGAGAAGTTGTTGTTCCGGGAGAACTTGAAAGCACCACTGCACAGTTGGCAAAAATGCAGGAATATGCTCAAAAGCCAGCTCAACAATTAAGAAAAGACGGAGATCCCGAAACGGCTTTTAAAAATGCCGCGCAGATTATTGAACGCACATATAATGCACCGTTTTTAGCACATAACTGCATGGAGCCGATAAATTTCTTTGCTCATGTTACAGATGAAAAAGCCCTGGTGGCCGGACCTCTGCAAGCTCCGGGTTGGTCAGAACCTACTCTTGCAAAACTGTTAAACCTGCCGGCCGATAAAATTGAGATTGAGATGACCCGGATGGGTGGAGGCTTTGGACGCAGGGCGTATGGACATTACCTCTATGAGGCAGCCCTTATTTCAAAGAAGGTGAAAGCCCCTATCAAGCTTATATACACTCGCGAAGATGATATGACTTACGGTATCTATCGGCCTATGTATACGGCTACCTATCGGGCAGCATTAGACGCTAATAAGAATCTTATTGCATTTTCCGTAAAGGGCGGCGGCATTCCTGAACATGCTATTCATGCAAACAGGTTTCCTGCAGGTGCAGTTGATAATTACCTGGCTGAAGGTTGGCAGATAGCTTCTAATATTACCATTGGAGCATTCAGGGCTCCAAGATCAAACTTCAATGCGGCTGCAGAACAATCGTTTTTAGATGAAGTGGCAGAAGTTATGGGAAAAGACCCGATTGATTTCAGGCTTGAGCTACTTAAACGCGCAAAAGAAAATCCTGTTGGTAAAAACAATGATTATGATGCTGACCGGTATGCCGGAGTTTTGAAACTTATCAAAGAAAAATCAGGATGGGGCAAAGCGGAAAATAAAAAATATCATCGGGGAGTCGCCGCCTATTTCTGCCACGCCTCCTATGCCGCTCATGTGGTGGATATGGTAATGAGAAATGGCAAACCTTATGTAGAAAGGGTGTTTAGTGCTATGGATTGTGGTATTGTGATTAATCCGGAGTCAGCGAAAAACATGGTGGAAGGTGCCGTTATCGATGGCATAGGAAATGCCTTTTATGGAAAATTAAGTCATAAGGATGGTGCCGCGGAACAAAATAATTTTCACCGTTACAAAGTGATTCGCCATAGTGAAGTCCCAAAAAAGATTGAAGTGTTTTTTGTGGAGAATGATATCGACCCCACCGGTTTGGGTGAGCCACCTTTTCCGCCTGTATTTGGTGCAGTAGCGAATGCACTATACAAGAGCACTAATAAAAGGCATTATAACCAGCCTTTCCTTGATGCTGAGCAACCGGTGAACAACAATAATAGTAATAAAAAGACATTCTAATCATTATACACAACTGTTGCATGTAATGGCGGCTTTACTGATTTGAACAAAAATAGTCAACATAAAAACTAATTTATGATCAAGCTAAGCATCAATAAAAAAAATTATGAAGTAGATGTTGATCCTGATACCCCCTTATTATGGGTGCTCAGAGATACGATTGGTCTTATGGGAACAAAATATGGATGCGGGATAGCACAATGTGGTGCATGTACTGTACATCTCAATGGCGAATCGGTCCGCTCCTGTGTCACAAAAGTGAGCAGGGCAGTAGATAAGAAAGTGATAACGATAGAAGGATTATCTGAAAATAACGATCATCCGCTTCAGAAAGCCTGGGAGGAATTAGACGTACCTCAATGTGGATATTGTCAATCCGGCCAGATCATGTCTGCTGCAGTACTACTCCGGGAAAATAAAAATCCAACAGATCAGGATATCATCAACGCTATGGAAGGTAATATTTGCCGTTGTGGTACTTACCTGCGGATTCAGAAAGCGATTAAGTTAGCAGCAGAGATGCAGCGTAAAGTTGTAAAAACGTAAAGTTGTAAAATGATATCGATAGATGGCCCCAACTTTTTAGCAACGATTCCCTATCTGTACAAAAATGAAAGGAATATTGGATCCTTTATTTGATTGATGATAAATTACGGATGAAGAAGACTTAATACAAATATTCAAATGAAATCAAAAACGTTCTTTCCAACAAAAATGCTGATCGTCTTGTCCCTGGTCATTGCAGTTATTGGCATCACCGCATTTGGGATTGACGAGAAAAACCATTTGCCTTCCCCTCATCCATCGGGTGGCCCGGTAAAGGACAGTTTAGCTTCGATCGAAGCATTTGGTGTGGTTTATAAAGTGTTGATGAGTCCCCGGTGCATGAACTGTCATCCTACAGGTGATGTTCCTTTACAGGGCGATGACAGCCACCTCCATCAGATGTCTCCCAAAAGAGGCAAGGATGGTAAGGGAATCTATGCAATGAAATGTTCGAACTGTCATCAACCGACAAACACCCCTGGACTGAACACTCCTCCAGGCAATCCAAAATGGGCACTGCCCCCGGCAGATATGAAAATGGTTTTTGAAGGAAAGAGCGAGCGGCAGTTAGCTATTCAAATCATGGACTACAAACAAAATGGACACAAAGACAAGGCAAAACTGATAGAACATGCCCGTGATACATTGGTTAAGGCGGGATGGAATATGGGTGAAGGTCGAATTCCTCCACCCGTGAGCTATGAAGATTTTGTTACCGCCTGGGATAACTGGTTAAATACGGGCGGCTACGCTCCGGCAAAATAAAGATTCTGCGCAACGAACGCCTTGCAGCGCTCTTCCATGAAAAGTCGATGTTCGTCCATAATACTGCAATACTATTAAACAGAATAACGCTGTTGGCTGTGGTAGGTGGTAATGAAGTGACCAATCCATTTATGGTTACTGAAGTATATGTAAAGGAAAAGGGAAAATGGATGTTGGGCTCGCTATCATTTACCCGTTTAATGGGTCAGTAAAGCAATGAAAATAACTACTTCCATGATACAAGTTTTACTGGGATTATTACTTTCTTTTTCTGCATGCTCTTCATCGGAATTAAAAGATTCGAAAGCTGAAATGCATGCTGCCGTAGATCCCGATAAAATATTAATAGTTTATTTATCCCGAACATCGAATACTAAAGCCATTGCTGAAATTATCCATAGCAATGTTGGGGGTACAATGGTGGCGCTCGAATTAGAAAAGCCATATCCTGAGAATTACCAGGCTACGGTTCAACAGGTGGTAAAAGAAAATGAGACTGGATTTCTGCCACCATTAAAATCAAAAATTGATAACATTCAAAAATACGAGCTGGTTTTCATAG
>NZ_DATHKG010000140.1:0-52218 GCF_035489435.1 Flavitalea sp. | reverse complement strand
AGGTGTTAAAAGAGTAATTGGTTTTACCCCGCCTATCAAAGGTAAAATTCCTAATGCCACGGTGGCGGCAATGCATCTTGCAGGCGCCGATGAGATCTACCTGCTTGGTGGCATGCAGGCTATGGTGGCAATGGCAGTAGGTACCGAAACAATTGAGAAGGTTGATATTATTGTTGGTCCCGGCAACGCCTATGTGGCAGAAGCAAAAAGACAATTATACGGAAAAGTTGGAATTGACCTCTTTGCAGGTCCTACAGAAATACTCGTTATTGCAGATGATACTGCCGATGCAGAAATGGTCGCCTGCGATATACTTGGGCAGGCAGAGCATGGTCCCACCTCTCCCGGTGCTTTGATAACTACTTCAGAGAAACTGGCCCGCGAAACGCTGGTGGAAATAGAAAGGCAGTTACAGGTTCTGCCAACCGCTGATATAGCCCGCGTAGCATGGGAAGAAAACGGATCCATCATACTGGTTGCCGATGAACAGGAGGCGCTAAAGGAAGCGGATGATCTTGCTTATGAGCATGTGGAAGTACTTACAAGGGATCCCGATTTTTTCCTTAACAACATGACAAATTATGGCGCATTATTCCTGGGTCCCGAAACAAATGTTGCTTACGGCGATAAGGTCATAGGTACAAATCATACGTTGCCGACTAATAAGGCTGCCAAATACACTGGCGGACTATGGGTAGGTAAGTTTTTGAAAAACTGTACTTATCAGAAATGCACTCCCGAAGCCAGTGTTATCATTGGCGAATACGGGATGCGTTTATGCGAGATAGAAGGTTTTATGGGACATAAGGAACAGGCAGCCCTGAGGGTCAGGCGCTATGGCAAGGAGAAGGAGATAAAATAAATATGGCTTTTTGGTTAAGGTGTTTTCATATCACCTCTTATTACAAATTAAACGATAGCTATGCCTAAAGATTCATTAGACAATTATTCAGGCGGTGGAAAACTGCACCGGAGAAATTTCATTCAATTTGGTACTGTTATGGCTGGTGGTTTCATGCTTACGCCACTTCTAACAAAGGCAGGAAGAATATCCGACATTACTGCCGCCGAAGAACTGCCATGGTTCCAGAAGCCATTACGTATCATGCATACAGTATTGCGTGAAATAGATGCCAAAAACTATGATGCCAAAGCAGTAGTCGATTACCTAAATAAAGGCGGTTATAATACTCTTTGTGTTAATGCTGGTGGTATCGTTGATTTTTTCCAGAATGATCTTCCTGCTGCAAACGTAAATAAATTGATGGGTAGCAGGGATATACTGAAAGAAATTACCACGGCTTGTAAAAATGCCGGGATAAAAGTAATCGCCCGTATAGATTTCCGCGGTGCAGAAGAACATATTTATAACAAATTTCCCGACTGGTTTAAAAAAGATCCGGATCAGAAACCGGTAAAGACGAATTATACCAACCCTGCACTTTATGAGGCATGCTATACAGGTAAATATCGCAATGAATACGGAAATCAATTTGTAAGCAAAGTTCTTAAAGAATATGCAGTAGATGGAATCTGGCACAATGCCCCAAGTTTCGGCGGAATCTGCTATTGTCCTTCATGCAAAGCCGGCTATAAAACAGCTTCTGGTAAAGAACTTCCCCTAATTGCCTCTGCCACCGAAGAAGAACTCGACAGTTACATGACCTGGAAGGCCCAGGCAGCGGACAAATACATGGATGGGATTAAGAAAACAGTGAAATCATTTGGCGCGGATAAGGCTTATACGGCAGAGGTTTTTAGTATTTATGGTGTAGGTCAGAAGATTGATGGCGGGATAGATCTTGACAGTGCGCGCAGGCATTTTGATATATTAGTGAGTGTTGCTTTTCTTACAGAAAACGGGCAGGGGCAATTCTTTCCTTACGAAAACCTCAACTATGGCAGTACCATTATTAAGTTTCTAAAATCAATGGTTCCGGAAAAAGAGGCAGTTGTAATGTATGGTGGCAATGGAACTACTCACCGGCTGGTAATTGATCCGCCAATAGATCTGAAGATCTGGTTGTGGCAGATATTGTCAGCTGGCGGCAGGTTCTGGAATTGTTATTTTACAAATGTGCCTACCCAAACATCCGACAACCGGAATGCCTTTAATGAAACAGATGTATACATGTTTGTAAAGGCAAACGAAAAAATACTGGAACAGCATATACCGGTGGCAAACATAGCAATCTATTATTCAAAGCCTACCCGCATATCATATAGAAAAAAATCAATAGAGGAAGATCGTTTCGGCATGGAAATAAGAGGTGTTGAAGCCATCATGATGGAAAATCATATTCCGCATGATTTTATGTTGGATGACCAGATCAGCAAAGAAAGGCTCCAACGTTATAAGATAATTATATTACCCAATATAAGGTGCATGGGTGATGAAGAAATAGCGTTGTTGAAAGAATATGTAAGTAATGGTGGTACGCTGATAGCGACTTATGCAACCAGTCTTTATGATGCAGATGGTAAAGAGCGAAAGGACTATGGGTTAAGTGAATTGTTTGGTGTTAGCTATGCAGGCAAAAAAGAGAACACCCGTCGCGATAACTACCAGTTCATCTTAAATAAAAAGCACCCTTTGGTGGCTCCCGATAGCGCACAGACAGAGCTGTTGTTTAATGCTGGTTTTACGGCACTTTGCAAACCGGCAAAGTCAGCGGATGTGATCTGCACCTGGGTTCCTACCATTCAAAACCAGCCACCTGATAAATCGTGGGTTGATAAGTTTTCGACAGAATATCCAACCGTTGTTGAGAACGCTTATGGCAAAGGCAGGGTGATGTATTTTGCGAACCAGCCGGACCTGTTAAGTTACCAGGTGGGTCATCCCGATTCCCGTAACCTGCTCTTAAGAACAATAAGACTTTTTGCAGGCAATTCGATACCGATTGAAAGTAATGCTCCATCGAGTGTAAATATTGGTTTAACAAAATCACTGATTAAGCCCGGGCAATATATATTGTCGCTTGTAAATACTACATCGGGTCCTGTTCGTCCTATACGTGAACTGATACCAGTCAATGGCATAAATGTGAAGCTAAAATTAGATGGCCGTTCGGTAGAGAGTCACAAAGTATTGCGCTGCCAGGGCTCCTGTAAGGTTACTACTAACGGGCAAAACATTGAACTGAACATTAGTAAGCTGGAAGATTTTGCGGCCGTACATATACAGATGAAGGCTTGATCATTAAAACCTGGTGTTTCACAAGAAATGATCAAAAATTTATTTATGAAAATTATCTGATGTTGCTTGCAGCCACCAATGTACCAGATAAGAATATAGTATTTAACATCATTGTATTGTTACTATGGATATACTGATCATTCTTTTCGCTTTACTATTTCTGATATTTGTTGCATACCGTGGATTCAGTGTTATCCTGTTTGCTCCCATAGCGGCTTTGCTGGCTGTTTTGCTGACAAGTCCATCACACGTGCTTCCTTATTTTTCATCCATATTCATGGAGAAAATGGTAGGCTTCATTAAGTTGTATTTTCCTGTCTTCCTTTTAGGGGCGATTTTTGGTAAGTTGATTGCCATGTCGGGCTTTGCTAAATCCATCACTGCTTTTATAGTAAGGATGTTTGGGCGCGATAAGTCGATACTGGCGATCGTGGTGGTTGGTGCCATACTTACCTACGGAGGGGTTTCGCTTTTTGTAGTGGCTTTTGCGCTGTACCCATTTGCATCCGAACTATTTAAAGCAGCAAATATCCCTAAACGGCTCATACCCGCAACCATTGCTTTAGGGGCTTTTACCTTTACAATGGATGCCTTTCCCGGCACACCGCAGATACAGAATATCATACCCACCTCATTTTTTCATACAGATGCCTGGGCAGCACCATGGCTGGGTTTGATCGGTGGCAGCTTTATTTTCGCAATGGGCATGATTTATCTTCAATGGCAAAAAAGAAAGGCTGAAAAAAAAGGTGAAGGTTATGGTGAAGGTCACGTGAATGAACATACGCAGATCAGCGGTGAAAAACTGCCTTCACCCGTTATAGCTGTTCTTCCATTATTGCTCGTGGGTATTTTTAATAAACTGTTCACCGCAGTTATTCCGCAGTTTTATGGCAAATCGTTCGATTTTTCGTTGATAGGTATCAGTGATGTTCCGCCGATTGATATACCGAAGCTCACCGCAATCTGGGCCGTTGAAGCTGCCTTGCTGATCGGTATCATTACGGTTTTAATATTTGCTTTCAAACAAATAAAACGGAGCTTCAACAGTGAAATAAATATCTCAATCGGAGGTGCACTCCTGGCCACGCTTAACACCGCTTCGGAATATGGATTCGGAGGTGTAATTGCAATGCTTCCGGGATTTAAAGCGGTAAGCTCAGGAATATCCTCCACCTTTAAAGATCCGCTGGTAAATGAAGCAATTACAGTTACGACCTTATCCGGTATAACAGGTTCCGCATCGGGCGGCCTTAGCATAGCGCTCGCCGCTATGCACGAAACTTATATCGAACAAGCTCTGAAATTGGGGATTCCAAACGAAGTATTGCACAGAGTTGCCTCCATGGCAAGCGGGGGGATGGATACGCTTCCACATAATGGCGCAGTTATTACCTTGTTGGCCGTTACAGGCCTGACCCATAAACAATCATATAAAGACATATTTGTATTGACAGGTTTTAAAACCGCAGGGGTGTTTTTAATCATAGTTTTATATTATCTGTTTGGCATCGTTTAATTCACCGAATAATATTTTTTCATATTTAATAATCTCTTTATGTCAGGAAACCGCAGAAAATTTATTTCAGAATCTATAATAGGTGGCATGGCCGCCGCAGCATTACCACTGCTTCCTTTTAATTTAAAAGGGAACGATATTACTGACAAACCTTTGCAGGGCGGTGGTTCTGTGAAAGAAAATTACGCCAGGCTGGACCAGATTCTCAAACAACCAGTATTCAGGAGGCAGCATTTTTCTGAACCGGTGATCATTAAAAGTGTTGAGTTGCTGAGGTACGAAAATAATTTTTTGTGTCGTGTGCGTTCTACCAATGGCGCAGAAGGTATTGCAGTTGGTCATAGTGGAAATATGCGCTCCCTGTATCCGATTTTTGTTAATCTTCTTCAGTCATTTTTTATTAATAAGGATGCCCGTGACCTCGACGAAATAATGGAGAAGGTATATATCTATAAACTGAATTTCCGCTTAAATGGTATGGCGCTCGGTGTGCCCTCTGCGATGATTGAATTCGCTATTCTCGATATGATGGGAAAAATTGCCAACAAAACAATGGGGCAGATGATAGGAGATATTCAGCATCCATTTGTGGAAGTATACCAGGCAACCGAGTACCGTGAGAAATCAGTTGAGGAATCGATGGAACTGATCACCAGGGATGTGGAAGAATACAATGCAAAAGCTCTTAAGATTAAAATAGGTGGGTTAATGTTTATGTTCGATGATATGCGGCATGTGCCGCCGGCCGGGAGAACAGAAAAAATTATACCCCTGGTTAGAAAGGTGTTTGGAGATAAGATGACCTTATATGCGGATTCCAATGGCTTTTATTCGGTGGAAGAAGCTATTCGGGTAGGCAAACTGCTGCAGGAATATAAATTTGAATTTTTTGAAGAACCTGTTTACTTCGACTGGCGTGAGGAGACAAAGCAGGTAACCGATGCGCTTAAAATTCCAATAGCCCTCGGCGAACAGGAAAACAGTATGCACGGTTTCCGATGGTTAATTGCCAACAAAGCTATCGAGATTGTTCAGCCCGATACCTTCTATTTCGGTGGATTTATTCGCTCAATGCAGGTAGCAAGGATGGCTCATGCGATGGGTATTAAATGTACTCCGCACATGACAGGTGGCGATCTTGGGTTCCTTTATATGATGCATTTTGTTTCGGTTTTGCCCAATGCGATTCAATACCATGAATTCAAGGGCTTCAAAACAAACGTGGTTTACGAGTGCAAAACCTCGCCAATTCAAAGTGTAAACGGGAAAGTGAAAGTTCCTACAGGCCCTGGATTAGGTATTGACATTGATCCTGATTATATCAGGAAACACCAGTTGGTAAAAGCATAAATTCGAAATAAAACCACTTCAAAATAAAACCACTTCAAAATAAAACCACTTCCAAATAAAACCACTTCAAAATGAAAATAGCTATTAAACAATATTACTTTTTACAGGTCTTTACTGCAACTGTATTTCTCTTAACCGTATGCTCTTCCTGTGGCTCCGGCGAAAATGATAAAACCGAAACCGTTGTAAGTAATGGCAACGAGGCCAAACTTTGGTTCGAAGGTAAAACCTGGCTGAATGGTTTGCAACGGATACCAAATGAAACAATCGATTACCAGGAGTTTAAAAAAGAATATGATTCAAATCCTGAAGCCTGGAACAAGGCATTCCAATATCTGAAGAATACCGACCTGGCTGCACTTGAAACCGGGAAATATCCTATTGACGGCGATAACGTTTTTGCGCTGGTCACAAAGGGTGCAACAAAAAGCCAGGATACTGCAGCATGGGAAAGTCACCATCGTCACGCAGATATTCACTGGATGATTGCAGGCAAAGAGAAAATCGGTATTACAATAGTTGATTCACTTGCTGTCAAAACACCTTATGACAGCACAAAAGATATTGGATTTTATACCGGGACCGGAAATTTCCAGGTAGCGGATTCGAGTAACTTCCTGATCATTGTATCACCGGTTGCTCATTGTCCCGGGGTTGCCATCGAAGGCTATCCCGAAGTTAAAAAAGTGGTTATTAAGATAAAAAAGAGCCTATAGTTAGAGCCTATAGTTAGAGCCAATAGATAGAGCCAATAGATAGAACCAATAGATAGCGCCTATAGATAGAGCCAATAGATAGAGCCTATAGATTTTAAGCAGGCCATTCTGGCAAGAGATCTGATCCGTCCAAAATTGCATATCAAATTTCTCAAATGAAATTAGCCTTTCCCGATACGAAAACGATTGGAGAAGTTTCTGATCTTAAGTTATTAAATCGCTTTGGGGAAGTCACTTATTATGATACCACTACGGGCAAAGAAACATTTAACCGTGTAAAAGATGCGGACATAGTAATCACCAACAAGGTTGTGATTGATAAGGGAATCATTGACGGGACCACTAAGCTGAAGCTTATATGTGTTGCGGCCACGGGTACCAACAATATTGATATTCAAGCTGCGGATGATAGAGGGATAGCCGTAAAAAATGTTGCTGATTATTCTACCAGTGTAGCGCAGGCTACATTTGCTCTCTTGTTTCAACTGGTAAACAAAATCTCGAAATAGGCCGCCAGGTAGTGGCATTTTTGAAAAATCCGGAACAAATCAAACAAAAAAGCTAAAGCTATGGATGTAAAAGGAGCCGCCACGGTTACTGATAAAAATTTCTGGTACCACAAGCCGCTGAATATACTGCAAACAAATATTCGTGAAATTGATGCAAGAGATTATAATGCAGCCGCTGTCGTGAAATACATGCAGGATACAGGATGCAATGTATTAGTGATAAATGCGGGGGCTATTGTTGATTTCTTTCAGAATCCTTTGCCCGCAGCCATGGTGAATAAATTTATGGGCAAAAGGGACATTCTGAAAGAAATTACCATTGCGTGTAAAGCAGCAGGTATCAGGATTATTGCACGAATAGATTTTCGTGGGGCCGAGGAGGAGATCTACAGGAAGTTTCCCGATTGGTTTATGCTGAATGCAAAAAAACTACCGGTTGTTACCACCTATGATCATGGGAAAAGACAGCTTAAATTATATGCAGGCTGTTATCTCGGTAAACATCGCAATGAATATTTGAAGGAGCAGGTAAGTTATATCATGAAAAATTATGCCGTTGATGGCATCTGGCATAATGCGCCCGGTGCTCCTGGCATTTGTTATTGTAACGTATGTACCTCCGCATATAAAAAGGATACTGGAAAAGATCTTCCTGTGGAACCCCTGGCTCCGGCTGATGAACTGGATACTTATATGAACTGGAAAGTGAAGGTGGCTGATAACCACATGGCCGGAATTAAAAAACTTATTAAAGACTATGGAGAGGACAAGGTGTACTGTGCTGAAATCTTCAGCATGTTTGGCGTGGAAGGCAGAATTAATTCAGGTATCGACCTCAATAATGCACGTGATCATTTTGACTTTTTGGTGAGCGTGGCCTTTTTGGATAGCGGCGATCCTCAGCATGTTTACCAGGACCTAACCTATGCCAACACCATTACAAAGTTTCTTAAGTCTATGGTGCCTGACCGGGAAGCCATTGTTTTGTGCGGTGGTAACGGAACGCTGCACAGAATGGTTAGTGATCCTAAAATTGATTATAAAATCTGGCTGTGGCAGGTGCTTTCAGCAGGTGGCAGGTATTGGGATAATTATTTTACCAACATTCCTGATGCCGCTCCTGACCGCCGGAATATTTATGATCATACAGAGGTCTTTTTGTTCGTAAAAAAACATGAAAGGGTTTTCGAGCGACATGCTCCGGTAGCAAATATTGGAATCTATTATTCACGCCCCACGCGTTTATCATATCGCGAAAAGCTGGTAGAAAACGATCGTTTTGGCTCCGAAATAAGAGGAGTGGAAGCTGTTTTAATGGAGAACCATATTCCCCATGATTTCATCATTGATGACCAGGTTACCAGTCAAAGCCTGGAAAAATATAAACTGGTTATACTGCCAAATGTCAGGTGTATGTCTGACAAGGAAATTATATTATTGAAAGATTTTGTCAGGAAGGGAGGCAACCTGATTGCCACCTACTGTACAAGTCTTTATGATGCTGAAGGAAAAGAACTTAATGACTATGGCCTGAACGAATTATTCGGAGTGCACTACGCGGGCAAAAAAGAAAATACACGCAGGGATAATTATCAATACATCTTAAATAAAAAGCACGCGCTGGTGCAGCCGGACAGTTCAAAAACAGAACTATTATTTAATGCAGGGTTCACCGCTTTATGTAAACCAACAAATAATTCGCAGGTGATTTGCACCTGGGTTCCGACAATTCAAAATCAACCCCCTGATAAATCATGGGTAGCCGAATTTTCAACCGAGTTTCCGACTATCGTAGAAAACAATTATGGCAAAGGCAAAGTGTTGTATTTTTCAAATCAGCCCGACCTTTTAAGTTATGAAGTTGGGCATCCGGATATGAGGAATCTCCTGTTGCGAAGTATCAGGCTCCTGGCTGGTAACGCCATACCCATAGAAACTAATGCCCCATCCAGTGTGAATATCGGCTTAACGCAATCGTTGATTACCAAAGGACAATATATACTTTCGCTGGTCAATACAACTTCAGGGCCTGTTCGTCCCATTCGCGAATTGATACCTGTTCATGATATTCGTGTAAAGGTTCGGCTTGACGGCAAGTCAGTTACAAGGTACGAGGTCATGCGTTCCCAGGGAGAATGCCTGGTTAAACCGAATGGCCAGTACATCGATATCAGGCTCGGCAAGCTGGAGGATTTTGCCTCTGTACTCATTCAGATGAATGTCTGAAAGCCCGCCTTTATATCTGCAATTTTCTTCATAAGTCACTAATATTTAGCGTCAATAAAACCAAAAGGATACGTAATTTCCACGCTTACAGGTAAGGGCTTTAAAAAACTGTTCCGTTGTTGGGAGCCCATATGTTGGGAGCCATAAAATCTTAAGCAAAAATTATGAAGACAAATCTGCAGAAAACCAGCGCAAACATTATACAGTCAATTACTATTTTACTCGTATCACTGGTAAGTATAACCGAAAACTTATCGGCTCAACAAAAACAGCCTGCTAACAATCCATCATCTACGGGTAATGCTTTAACTTTTTGGGATAGTGTCGGTGGAGGCAAACCGGTTTCTTTATACAATGGTAAAGTGCCAAACAGCAAAATAGGGCCTGCCAGTTATAAAGAAACAAACGATAAGGCCTGGTCGAGAAAAGTTACTGATCCTGAGATGATACCTTTTCTTCCGGATCCTGGAAAGCGCACGGGAACTGCAATTGTCATATTTCCCGGCGGTGGTTATTCAGGCTTATCGGTGCTGAATGAAGGAGCTAATATTGCAAAAGCGTTTAAGGATGCCGGTATTGCTGCTTTTGTTGTGAAATACAGGCTTCCATCGGATTCTATTATGGTCGACAAATCTGTCGGTCCTCTTCAGGATGCGCAGCAAGCGCTTATGCTCGTGCGGATGAATGCGACCAAATATGGTATTGATCCCGGGAAAGTAGGCGTCATCGGCTTTAGCGCGGGTGGACATCTTGCTTCAACAGTGGAGACTCACTTTGATATGACAACCATCGCGAACGAAGAGAAAATAAATCTTCGTCCTGATTTTGCAATGCTGATGTACCCGGTAGTCAGTTTTGGGAAGTATGCCCACCGCGGATCGCGGAAGGCATTGGTGGGAAATGACAGTGTTGGGCCACTGGCTAAAAGATATAGCAATGAATTACAGGTGACGGAACGTACGCCGCCGACATTTTTGGTGCATGCTACTGATGATAACGTTGTGCCGGTAGAAAACAGCTTGTTGTTTTACCAGGCTTTGCTCGAACATAAAGTCACGAAATCTTCGATGTTTATTTTCCAGGAAGGTGGGCATGGGTTTGGGCTTAATAATAAAAAGACCAGCACCCGCTGGTTTGATCTTGCTTTGGAATGGCTGAAGTTAAATGGGTTTTAGTGGTAAGCCGATCATTACATATCAGTCCTGTTTTCAAATCGAGGTTGTTTTTCAAGTCGATGTTGTCTTTGAAATCGGTGTTGTCTTTAATCACTGTGTCGATTTTTATGTCTGCCTGTAATAGCCCGGCGAGGAAATTGCAAATCAACCGACAGTCATCACTTGCCGGTTCGACATTTTATAAACAGGCCGCCGCGATGTCGTGGAAGGAGCGTGATTCGTTTGCATTACAACAATTTCGGGTTGGTAATGTGCCCGCGTTTTTGCTATTGCTGAAACCTATCCATACTTCATACAAAGATTCCGCCACCGGCAAAACGTACACAGCGACTTATTATGTTACTCCCGATTATTTCAGTATAGGTACAAATGATGATTGGGCACGTGTACCGCTCACACCAATGGCCGCTAAACAAATTGCCGATAGTTTACAATGTTTCCTCCCTTCGCGAAAAATGGTGAATGATATTTATAAAGCGGCCACGGTTAAACTGGAGCCGGTTCCGATGTACGCGTTTCGCGATAGCACACCCACTATGTGGCATCATCACCTGATCATTGAAGGACAACGCAAAGGTCAAAACGGCTTGATTGCGGGAATTAAAAAAGATGTAGTAAACACTTCTAAACTTAACGAATACCCGAAACGCGATCGTGTAGCAATCTACGGCTGGCATAAACCTGATGGCAAACCCATTCAAGCGCTATATACCGGCCACGTCAATTGGTATGTTGATTACAGCCATGGCATTCGCCTGGTAAGCCGGAGAATACGTGTCGATGGCAAATGGATGGATTATACCGAAGTATTGAAAAATCCCGTGTTAAGTCACCTGCTTTGTGATGAGGATGACTGCAATTGGTAAGCTCAGGTTTTCAAGGTCACCGCGACAATGTTTCAAAACTGCGATTTTTTAAAATGACCGCTATTTCAGTCAAAACCATCCCATTTTGACTGAAATCGCGGTCATTAAAATATTTTCGCAAAACAGGATAAGTCGGCAGGCACACTTCTTATTTAATCCTCTACTTATTAAATCCTCTACCTATTAAATCCTCTACACGTTAGTCTTAAGAAATTAATTTGAGCGGATAAAACACTCAGGTTTCAATTCGCAGTTTAAGTATGTTTTTGATTATTTGTTTTTAGAATTTAGACCAGCCTTAAGATAGGTTGCAGATTGCAGGAAGTCATTTATTCCCCCTTCAGCTTTTTCAGAATTTCCACACCCGAATCATTCTTAGGATTTAATTCAATCGAGCGTTCATAATTTTTTATAGCCAGGTCTTTATTGCCATCTGCGGCATATGCCTCTCCAAGGCTATCATACACGTTCCAGGAATCGGGGAAAAGCGTTACGTTGAGCTTAAATACTTCTATGGCTTCTTTATATTTTTTTGCATTCATGTAAGCATATCCTGTACTATTGAACAGGTTTTCGACATTGGACGGCTTGGTGCTGTTATATGATAGCGAATCAATGGTGCCTATTGAGATGATCTTCCAAACACCTTTTTCGCGCAGCAGGGTTCGTGTTTCAAGGGTATTCGTAACTGGCAAACTATCCTTGTCACGATAGAACGATTTTTGTTCGTAAGTCATCCAGGATAAATCTCCTGATGTTCTGATCACAAAGTTTTCATGCTGAATTCTGAGCGCATTTTTTGAAATTGGTCCTTCCCGCATCCATTCAATAATATAAGGTCCAAAGTTTTTCCAGCCCACCTGGGAAGCGTGGAAGCCGTTCCCGGTATAATATCTAAAAACTTTGTCGTCGTGGCTAAAAAAAGAGGCCCATTTTATGGAGTCACCCTTTCTATAGTATTCCGTCTCGTCCAGGACAATTTTTTTGAGATCTTCCTCCAGTTTGGTCTGACAAAATGAGGAAAGACCGATTGCGAATAACGCAAGGATCATGACTGTTGATTTCATATCTGGTTGGTTTAAGTGTAGATTGAACCACTAACAGAGATCGATATAGGAATTCCTCAACCGTGACTTAAGTTAACCAGGGGATAAATTGCAGAATTTAAATAGGATGAATGGGGAACTATGAGAGTTTGTATGGAACTGTGAAATGCATATTGAATATAATCATTTTTATTAGTACATACTGAAAATCCCAACTATGTACATTGAAGTCGGGAAATAGAAAAAACTTCGATGGACCACGCATTGGCAATCAACATATCTGAATGCTAATAAAATAAATTGTTACTTGTAGATTTAGTAATCGCGGATTATCTTGAGCCAATCCAAATCCTATAATATGAAGCTTTCACTTTCGGAGCAATATGAATTCTGCCCTTCGCACTTGTTTAAGGATATTGAACCGGCATTGAAAATTGCTTATGATACGGTCGAGCATCTTCCGATCTTTCACGTTTACCAGGATTTTACTAATGCTTTCAATCAGGAAATTACTCCCCACTTAGAGCCTGTCTGGCAAAGGAGCTTATTATTTAAGTGTGGAAATTCAAATGAAAAGTTTGCAGCCGCCTATAGCAGCCCTGACAACACAGTTGGAATTGATTTGCCATCATGGTTACAGCCGAAACAAGGTTTCAATGGCAACTATATCATGTTGCTGGCCGAGGATCCCCTGCGAAATCGTGACTACAGTCAACAAAATGCCGAATTGCAAATCGTCATTGGATCCCCATTTGGGTTGCATACACGAATTTGCAGACAACGGAAGTGTTCGCTAATATGGAAATTAGTTTCCGGGCTTATGGATCAGGGATTCGGGGTGTATTTGACGGACATTAATAAAATTTGGATTAAAAAAAATATTGCTCAAGGTGACCGGCAAAAGTCCTCGCCACCTGGTCATAAAGAGTTCATCCCGTTTGAAATCCGGCAATTGTTTGTGCGAACTCTTGGTGAAGAAATTAAATTGGTGAATCCCCTGGGAATCATAGCCTTCGGGTTACCCGCAAAAACTGCTTTACAAGAGATGCATACAGCATTTCCTGAAATAAATAAAAGAGTCATTAATGTTCCACATTCAGCTGCAAGATCAAACGCCTGGGAAGCGAGGATTTCCGCAAAAGCTACACATGCAAACAAAATTGATTTCTTAATGGATGAGATAAAGAAGAAAGGTTGGGCCGTTGAATACGGGACAACATCGCGAACTGAACATCAGTCAGGCATAGCCTGAAGGATTGATTACAATTAATTTTCAAAATGACCGCTATTTCAGTCAAGGGATTATTTTGACTGAAATAGCGGTCATTAAAATTTTTTCGCAAAAAAGAATGTCGGCAGTGACATCAACATTATAATAGCTATTTATTTTCCCCATTACTTAATCCATGCGACAGTATTGAAAAGCGAATTCGCAGCACATATATGCTTTGCACATTTATTTTTGGAGTTGAAGTCAGCAGGTCGAAATGGCTATCAGCGTAAATAGATTATTGATACTTGTCCCCGAGTCTCCTGCTGGTAAGCACTGCTCTGGTCAGGCTAAGCATTGAACCAAAACGAGGTTTCAAACTTTCAGCTTAACTTCCTCTAATCATAATAAATGGTATATGCATAAAAATCTAATACATCTTCCTGTACTTTTTGTACTATTTGGTCTTTATCCCATAGTGCCGGCAGAAGATAATATGATACCGGTGGCTGACCCTTCCCCCAATATCATTCTTATCTTCATGGATGATATGGGTTATGGCGATGTAGGTGCTTATGGAGGATTTCCCTATCAGACAAAAAATATCAATCGCCTCGCCAGCGAGGGTATGCGCTTCACTCATTTTTATGTTCCGCAGGCAGTATGCACCGCGTCCCGGGCTGCGCTGCTTACCGGTTGTTATCCAAATCGGCTCGGCATATCTGGTGCTTTCATGCCATGGAGCCCGATAGCATTAAACCCGGAAGAGGAAACGATGGCTGAACTGCTGAAGAAAAAAGGATATGCCACCGGGATGGTAGGTAAATGGCATCTCGGTCAGAAACAGCCTTTTTTTCCATTACAACAGGGCTTTGATGAATACCTCGGCCTTCCTTATTCAAACGACATGTGGCCTGTTGATTTTGATGGTAATCCAATAACAGATACATCCAACCCAAGAAAAAAATTTCCGGCGCTACCTTTGATAGAAGGAAATAAAATGGTCAGGGAAATCAAAACACTAAGTGACCAGGGCGAACTGACAAAGATGTACACCGAAAAAGCGGTTGCCTTTATCCGTAAGAATAAGAACAAACCATTCTTTCTTTACCTGGCACACAACATGCCGCATGTGCCGATAGCAGTCTCTAAAAATTTTCAAGGCAAAACCGGCGCGGGACTTTTTGCAGATCTGATGACAGAGATCGACTGGTCGGTAGGGGAGATTCTGAAAGCAGTTGATGAACAGAAGATCGCAAAGAATACCATTGTTATGTTTTTAAGCGACAATGGCCCCTGGCTTAACTATGGTAATCATGCCGGAAGTTCCGGTGGTTTGCGCGAGGGGAAAGGCACGGTATGGGAAGGAGGAGTAAGAGTTCCGTTCATGATACGCTGGCCCGGAAAAATCGAGGCTGGTACTATCTGTAATAAGCTTGCATCCAGTATTGATCTGCTACCAACTATCGCAGCTATTACCAATTCGACGCTACCTGCAAAGAAGATAGATGGAGTGAATATCTATCAATTGTTCGCGGGAGACGAAGCTGCTAATCCACGCGATGAACTGGCTTACTATTATAATACCAACAGTCTTAAAGGAATTCGCAAAGGAACATATAAATTGGTTTTTCCGGCCACTTCACAAACTTATAAGAAGACACAAAGAGGTGCTGATGGGTTCCCGGGGAAAGTAGTTACCGATTCGGTTAGTCTTGCCCTTTATGACCTGCGCACTGATCCGGGAGAAACCCTTGATATCAAAGATCAGCATCCTGAAATTGTCCGGCAGTTAATGGCGATAGGAGATAGATATCGCGAAATGCTGGGCGATGACCTTACGAAACAAAATGGTAGGGAAAGACGAACTGCTGCAAAGGTTGATTAGAGGCCTGGTTTTGCTTTATTCTGGAAAGTGCACCGCGAAATATTAAAACAAAATAAAAGGATAGGAAAGTGTCAATTATTTTCAAAAGCCCCTGCCATTAGATCCTTTTCTTTCGAAGGAATCTGGTATTTATCTGCCACCTTCTGCCACTGCCTGACAATCTTCCTGGTAGCGGCGATAATCTCCTTTGCCTGTAGATCCTTAAGCCGGAAATATTTAGCGACTTCAAGGGCTAAGTCAAAGTTGAGATCATTATCCGTTTCCGAAATATTAAGTGAAAGGCCAGTGCCGTAATAAATGGGGTTAATATCATATGCAGGCGAAAGTTCCCACCCGGCGTCTGTAAGGAGGAATCCATGGTTGCGAAGATGGTCGTCGGTGTTTTTGATGGCAATGAAAAAAACTATGCGACGCCAGAGCTGTTCAAGGTCGCGTTTGGGGGATGCACCCTGTTGCATTATGAACTCTCCAAGGTCAAGATAGGATACTCCTGCGGCCTCATCCGTATGGCCAAGAAGTGTCATGGCAGAGGCAAAATGTATCCGACTACCTTTGCTTGTACGGTCAAACCGTTTGGATAGATAGGTGTGGTGTTCACTATTGTATTGACGAACGCTTCCCTCGGCTATTATAATTCCTGACTGTATCGCCAGATCATTGGCCAAAATTTCCCATGCTGCCACATTATGACCATCTTTCACACTGGGAAATTTCGCGATCCAAAGATGACCATTTTCATCCAGCACACTTGCTTTTGGTCTTGCGCCACCAAGGGAGGCTCCCGGTGCTATAAGTATGTTGATCCATTTTAGTGCTTCGATGTCTTTCAATGCATCCTGTTCCAATATTATGCTTGCTTGTTCCAGTTCACGGAGCGAAGTAAAAGGAGGGGCGGCAAAGCTTTTATCTTCGTGCTGGAAATTGTCATTTCCCGCAACTTTGAATCGGATTCCACCCATTCGGTGCAAATCATAAACACCTAACAAGTAATCTTCTTCAAAAAGCTTTTTCTGTTTTCGATTCTCTTGTCTTGCAAGGATTGCTTCTCTACGGTCCATTAATGTTTTTCCCCAGCGGTCTGGAGATGAATCCATGAAGACACCAAAGTTGGCTTTGTCTTTCCCAAGGTATTGCGGACCTGTATATAATTGCAGATCAGGATCCAAATTTTGTGCAAGCCCCGATTTGATCCAGTCTTTATCATATTCAAACGAGACCACTTGATGGCCCTTAGTATGGATTACCGACAATGTTCCCAATGGTAAGGGTCCTTTCAGTTTCTCCCAGTCTGCATATACAAAAATGTCCATAATTATTTCTTCTTTGGGGCTCGTTTCTTTACTACCAATTCAACATCCTGCAGTCTCCGGCCAAGTTCGTCATCCGTTGCTATTTTGAGTAAATCATCTGCCAGGCCAAGCACAAACAATACCTGGCAATAGGCTCCCATTGCTACCTGCGGAGAGCCTTTCTCGATATTCCAGAGAGTTGTCCGGTTGATGCCTGCCCGCTCTGATACCTGCACGGTTGACAGTTTTCGGCGAAGGCGTGACAGCTTGATATTTTCACCCAGCTGTTCGAGAATAGCTTGCTGTTTTGGTAACAATACGATGCTTCGGGTAGTCATAATGTTTGTTATAGTAAACAAATATACATAAAATGTTTGCTCTAATCAACATTATAATAAGGATTTTATTTGCCCCATTACTTAACCCATTGGACAGTATTGAAAAGCCGCAAATTCGTAATGTTCGGTAACGGCTATTACAACCAATGCCATGCAGGAACCTTTATTGACCAATACGGTTATGAACGCTTTTCAGACAGCGGGAAGTCCGTCTCCAGATGGGCCGCAGAGAAGAAATTAGGCAGAGCACTTAGAGCCGGAGAGGTAGTCCATCACATGGACAGAAATAAGCTAAATAATTGTCCTGAAAATTTATGGGTGTTTCGTAATCAGTACGAACACAGCCGAGTACATGAGTATGACACCAGGAGATTCGGCCCTGGCTATAGTTACGGAGGGAGGAGGCGTTACTTCCGCGACGATTATTACTAATGGAGTAATATTGACCTAAAGAATATTTAAGTCCATTGATAGAGATAGCCCGCTTTGTGTTGTTCAACATTGTTCATACAGATGGGAACACTGATTCAATTCCTAATCACAATGGCATTGCGGAAATAGATCTCACCAGCTTTCAACACTGCGGCAACGTTTCAAAATTGCAATTTTTTAAAATGACCGCTATTCCAGGCAAAACCACCATCTTGACTGAAATAACGGTCATTAAAATATTTTCGCAAAACCGGATAAGTCGGGAATTACACTTTTTATTAAATCCCGCATACATGCTTTTGGGAAGCTCTCATTAATTGATTTTTCTCCTGATAAAAATTTCCTGCTCCAGTACTTTTTTGTATTTGTGAAACATCATGAACAGGTGATCAAAATTGCCGCCCTGTGCTAAGTTGTTTGCAAGGCGCGACTGTTTAATATACAATTCACGATTACCATAATTTTGCAAAAGCATTTCTATTTCCCCAGGCACAAACAAAGATGCCTTTTCTCCAAGATGCCGTTGGTATTCATTCTGATAAATATTTAATCCAGCGAAATCAAAATCTCCAAAATGTAAATACTTGTTTGGGATAAGCTGAAGCCATTTGATGAGATCACTGCTATAAGGATAGCGGCTCACGAATAAAGGCTTAATGTTGTTAAATAAGTATTGCTGTTCTGCTAAATACCTGAAATTTTCCGGATTTTCTACGCCAACAATGGTAACAGAAGAGTCGGGCAGGAAACTGCGAAAATCATAAATAAATATAAAACTGCCGGGTACAGGTTGAATAATAAACGATTCATTTTTTAATATGCATTGGATCGGCTCGTAACAGTTCACTAAAAAGCCATGGAAAGTCCGTAGAGAACGAAACTTTGAATTGCCGGAAATTTCTATTGCTTCGCCCCGGGTAAGTGTTTCCGAGTTAAACTGCCGGATATAGGCACTTAGGTCGCGGATGCCGAAATTATTTAGAAGATAGGCTTTCATAGCTGCGGGATCAGTAACCCGGTATGTGGCCTGGGTGCGGCCGATATGGATTTTAAGGATAACACCATCCTCCACCATCCTTTGAATAACAGCCGACTTCAAAGAGGATGCAGGAAATGCCGCTCCTTCCATCATCATGTCTTCAATCTTAATTGCAAGATTTAAAGGGAGGTTCATTTGTTGAAATTTACTATCAATCCGTTAGGGGAGGTTCATTTGTTGAAATTTATTATCTATCCGTTTTTGATATTATCCTTTTGATCCTGGTGTGCCGGTTAATATCTTTTTCAAGTTTGTAAATATGGCGGTAATCAAGTGGGTTGTTCTCAGTAGGCGAGCCATTGATCAGATTGATGTTCCTGTCGTTCGCGAATTGGAGAATTCCCCGCACATTATTAGGATGAAGTTTGCCGATTTCGTCCATCATACAATGCAGCCGGAAGTCTTTGAATTTTCTTGAGGCAGCATCCTTGAAAACATTTAACAACATGATATTGATCATGGCTTTAACCAACACATCCGTGCCTTCAGAACCAACATTAGAAAGCTTTTCAACCCAGCCGGTATCGTTATCATTTTCTTCAATCCTGAATTTAAGCTCAAACGAATCTGACAGGGAAATTGCATCCAGTTTATACTCAGTGATCGCTTTGCCGAAATGCCTTAGCAGGTCCGCCGCTTTCTGATTCTTATTAAACTGGTCAGATGTTGAAAATAAATTCATTCCACCCAGGTCAAAACTATGATCATCATTGAATTTTTTAATTTCAAGTAACAACTGAACAACGCGGTTTGAGCTTTCATCCAGCTTCAGTTCTATTTTTCGGATGGCGCCGACAAAGTTCTTGTTCTGGAAATCGTTGTTGATCGCTGTGATCACCCGTTGGATTTCACCTGCCTTCGACATCAGCGAACCGGTCTGATTGCCTACCGTATTTATTATACTCGCAAATCGTTCATTTACACGTTTTTCAAACTCTTCGATCTTACTGTTATGTACAAATTCATTCAGATGATCGGCAAATTCTGTATAGTCCTGTTTACTTGTGAAGGTTGTTTTGAAATTAAAAATATTATCAGGCGAAAAATTACCGGAGAACTTGTTGATGTTTTCTTTCAGTTCATCCAACTTATTAATGGCTATATAGATCGATTCGTTTATCAGATCGATCAAAGCGCGGCAAACTCTTTCATTCCGGTAGATATCTTTCTCTTCTTTATATACCGGGTCAATACCTGCATATGCATCTGATACAGTGAAATTGTTAAATGCCGTTATATTATCTGCCGATTCCCGCAATTCATCTTTCAGATCTTCTGTTCTTTTATCGAGATCAGCCAACGTTGTTTCGTAAATCGTTTTCTGATAGTTAAACTTTTTCAATTCTGTTTCATGCTGCTTCTCAAACGACGCTTTCAACATTTTGAAATCATCAGCCTTGTCAATAAATTCCCTTTTGTCTTTCCTGTATTCGGTAACGATATCGCGGTTTTTTTCAATCAGCGCGAGATCCCTTTGTAACGGTTCCGCCAGGTTATCGATCTCGCTCAACCGTCCTGTATCAACGCCCTTACCCCGTAGTTCCTGCTTTTGACGCAACAACAGTTCATCGTGTTGATCCTGGTAATTTTTTCTGACTTCGACGCGCCGTTCTTCCATTTTGTTTTCCTGGACGGCTTTGGCCTCCCTTATTAAACCAACACGTTTGTGATGCTCTTTCTCTTTTGTCCGTATTTGTTTTGTAAGTTCAGTTTCAATAGAAGATAGTTCGAAATCTGATGCAGTAAGTACATCCGTGGCAGAAGCAATCTTCTCCTCAAGTTTAGAAAGCACCTGGTCTTTCTCCCGGACAGCTTTTAATTCAAGCTCTTTGCTAAATAACTGTGCCTGTTGCAGCTGATCGCTCTCGCGATCGAGTTTATAACGGCACTCAATAGCTGCATCTTTTAAACTTTTTATTTGGGGCTGAAACTTCTTTCTTAGTTTATCAAGTTGATCCTTGTTTTCCTGTTGTGCTAATTGAAAATTTTGCTGCTGCTCAGCGAATTTAATTTTCAATGATTCTTTTTCTTCTTCCAGTTCTGCCAGTGTTTTCACCTGGAAATCTATTTCACCCAGATTGATTTTTACCCCAAAGAAATCTTTTTCTAGTGATGTCGCATCTCCTTCGGATAAAGTATTAAGCGATGGCTCAAGCGAACGATCGAATAAGACTTTCTCTGTGCAGACTTTGCCAATATTATTTTGCCATCCTGACACGTTAGTATTCAGCCACGAATAAAATGAATGATCGTCGTTCAATTTACTTTCAGTTTCTTTCAGCTGCATTTTCAGTGTATCCACCTTTGCCTGCAGTTTATCAAGGATATTCCCGGTCTCAAGTTTGATACCTGTGTCCTCAATTTCCCATTGTTTTTTCAGGGTTTCCTGCTGGTTAGCGAGGTGAATTAACTCCTGTTCACCGAATCGTATCGATAATTGCAGATCCTGGATCTGCTGCGATACCAGCCGCTTTTCTGATTCGTAATAGTTCCGGTGGCGTGCTGATTCACGCTCTAATTTGATCTCCGTCAGCGATTGTTGTTGATCCCGGATTTTTTCCCTGGCTTGTGCAATGGCTACTGCCGTGTTTGATCTCAACTGAACAGCAAGGTCCTCAAAAAATTTCCTGGCGGTATTTTCTTCATTGAACACTTGCTCAATTATTGCAAGCCGTTCCTTTGCAATTTCATGTTCTGTCTGCATAAGACTATTCTGTAAAGCCTGGTCAATCGCCTCATATTTTTGGGTAATTTCTCCATGCTTTGAAGTGAGCAATTGCCTTTCTACACTTAGTTCATTTAGCCGCGCTTCAAGGGTCGGTTTGCTGGCTGCCAGTTCAAGTAGATGTTCAATGTTCACCTTATTATAATGATCTGCCTTTTCTTTTGCCTTTTTAAGATCGTGTTCTATTGCACTGATCTCATCGCGGATCTTTACTGATTTATTCTGGAACCTTGTCGCAGCGGCGCTGGCGCTTTGATTCAATATTTCTCTTTCGGAAAGAGAGGAATTATATGCGGTCTGAAGTCTGGGCAGTTTTCTTTTTGTTTCAGCTGCTGACCAGGCCAGTTGTAACGATAGCTGATTTTTTTCTTTTTCGTGATGACGGACAGCAAGCAACCGGTTCACTGCTTCTTCTGCTGTTTTTCGAACAGCCGGTTGTTTATAGCGATAAATATCCGACAGCTGTCGCTCAAAATTTTTCAGGTGATGAGTATAACTGGCAAGATCAATCACGATATCGTCTTCGTTGAGAGACATGATGATTGTTTGCTTTATAAACTCAGCATCAAGCTTTGAGTTCAGGAATACATTCTGGATGGTACGCGGAATATTTTGATACTGCTTGCTTTGCAATAGTGAAAACCTGATAAGATCCTTTTTTGTTGTTTCCGGGTTTCCGTACAAAATATTTCGGTATTCTTCATAACGATCGATTTTATTAAAGTAAAAGATCTTGCCGGCATCCAGCATTTGCCTGATATCTTCCCATTTTTCAAATGCAACACCATCCCCGGAAACAAAATATTTGCGGTCAAATGCAGTGTCAATAAAACGAAAGCAAACCTTTCCCTGGCTCTTGAACGCGAGAATGCAGTATGCTCCGTTCTCACGCATCACTTCATAGACTACATAGCTATTTCGGAACGGAAAGTAATAATCCGCAAAGCTTTTTTTCTCTTTGCTGATGCCGAGTTTTATGGTGTCAGCATTATAGAAGAATAACACCGCACGCAGTAATGTGCTTTTTCCAACTCCTTGTGTACCGATCAGGTGAACATTGCCATCGAGCATCACTTCGGCAAATGGAATGGTAGCGCTGTTGATAAAAAATACTTTATTAAGAAATCTCATAGTTAACTTCTTCCGATATATGAATATTTGCTACCAGTTGTTCCAGGTATTTAAATGAAGAGAGGACCTTGTATTGTTCGGTGACGCTGTTTTCTATTTCTACCACATCATATTTTTCAAGTTCACCTATAAGCTTTTCAATTTTTTGGCGTATTGTTCCTTCTCCTGCAAGCTTGCGCATGCCCAGTAGTTTCTCGTTCAGGCTTGCATCAACTTTCATTTGCCCGATGATATCGCTGACCGTAAAACGATGTCCTGCACTAAAGCCGGTATCAAAAGTTTTAAAGAAGTCAAGGATGTCGATCCAGCGATATGTTTGTTCAATTTTTCTTTCAAGATCTGCTTTCTGTTCGGGACGCGAAAAGTAAAAATATTCATCTCCACGTTCGAGGATAAAACCGATTGCCGAAAAATAGCTCTCAAGCTCTTCGAAATGAGCATCTGCAACGTTATACAGATTAACGTTTTCAGGCTTGCTATTGGAGCAGATAAACTCTCCCTTACTTAATTTTTCAAATATATCTTTTGTGTATCGGGTACTTTTCATGTTGATATTCGCTTATTGATATGTAAGGTATTGATATATGGGTATTGACATGTGGTTATTGATATACTGGTTTTAGTTTATAATATTTGGTGCTGCTTTGGATACACCAATGCATATTCTACATGATCATCCTGCTGGTAATTGCCGGAAACATCAAATTCATCTTCAAAAATCCCAATCATCTGGCAAAACACGGTTACCTTTTCTTCATAGCTTACCGGTCTTGGAAAGCGGTACGTTGTCAGGAAATTGAAGAGGTGATTTCCCGAGGCGATAAAGCTGTTTTTTATTTCCTGGAGATTGATAAATATTTCCTCTTCGGTTACAGTTGCGAGGTATTCCGGGGAGATCATATCTGCCGCCGGAAGTAGTGAGGATTTCGGCAACTTCATGCGGACGGCAACTTTTTTAATGCTCTGAAATGCTTCGTCTGTCTGAATAAAATCGAGTGATAACTTGATTGAGTAGGAGGGATTCGGTTCAAATATCACATCGTTTTTTTGTACCAGGACATCGTGCAGGTTTGTTTTGGAACTCAATTCGAATTGATCTTTGAGGTATTTTAGTTGTTTGATTTTTATTAAGAGGTTTGAATGGTATTTCACCTGGTTCAGGTATTGGATGATCTGCTTTTGGGTCTCGATCAGGTTATGTCTTGCTTCGGTAAGCTGTTGTTTAAGCTGTTGATTGAGCTGTTTTAACTCTTCGTCGGTTGCTGACAGAAAGAAAGTTTTTTCTTCTCCTGATATCAATCTTTCTGTCTGTTCGATCAGGCTAAAGATCACCCGTCTTTTTTCGTCGAATGATTCAAGTTTCGAGATCTTGATCTTATAGTTGGGTTCGGTTTTGAAGGCGTTTTCGATATTTCTGTTCAAATCAATGATATTCCGGAGGGTAATGCGGCCTGTTTTGCGCAAAGCCGACTTGATTTGTTTGAGATACTTAAACTGCCTGTTGGTATTGGTTTCCTGCAGATAGAAATTTATATTTTCTTTGATCTGGAGAATATTTTCATTGATAAATGAGGTGTTTATTTCTTCGTTCACTTCGAGCACTTGTTCGAAGAAGTCCTGGAACTGATCATCCAGTTCAAGATAAAGGCCATTTTGCCGGACGATACCCCGGCTTATCAACGCACCTATTTTATCTTCATCCAGGATTTCCACGGCATGATCGTATTTGTATTGAAACGACCTTCGTTTCTCAAACATCTCAACCAGCAGCTCTTTTGACCAGCCAAGTGTGTTTATTAACTCGTTTATATTATTGAATAAGGACATAACGGTGCAAGTAAGGAAAAAATCGTGACTCGGCCTTGTCCTGAACCCGAAGCAGGGACAATTGCACGGCAGTTTCAAGGAACAGTTTGGGGCTGCTTTAGCAGCTATGGCAAAAGAATATTTTCAAATCCTTGAAGTATGCTGAATTCGCTTTTGTGTTTAATTTTCGCAGAAAATCTTTCAATCAATATTGCCACAAAGTGAAGTTTGTCTCAGGGTTCGGTCACCTCTTCGGTGGGACAAAGGTCATATACTGAAAATAATGTGCTGTTCCCTTTAAGAAAATGCGCACCAATATGCCTTCTTCCAATATTCAAGATGGGAAAACACTACTATTCCGTCTTCAACGAATCCACCGGGTTGATCATACCCGCTCTCACCGCCTGGAAACTAACTGTCACGACCGCAATCGCCATTGCCACTAACGCTGCAATAGCAAACATCAACCAACTAATATCTACTTTATAAGCAAATCCTTCCAGCCATTTGTTACTTGCAATCCAGGCCAGCGGCGCTGAAATAACAAAAGCAATTGCGACTAGTTTCAGAAATTCCATCGACAACAAACGCGCAATGCTTGTAACACTTGCTCCAAGTACCTTGCGCACGCCAATTTCCTTGCTTCTTTGTTGTGCACTGAAGGCAGCAAGACCAAACAAGCCCAGGCAGGAAATCAAAATGGCTATCACTGTAAATAAATTTATGATACGCGAGAGCGAGATCTCAGATTCATATTGTTGCTGAACTTTCTGATCAAGAAATGAATAAGAAAAAGGTTCTTCGGGGATGTTCTTTTTCCAGGCAGCTTCGATGGTTGATAATAAATCCTTATAGTTAACGGTATTGGTGCTGGCAATAACGGTTGACCAGATATTATCCTTTGGCTGCCGCATCCACACAAGAAAATTGCTAACCTCTTTATGTAGAGAAGAATAATTGAAATCATTCATAACTCCCACGATTTCTTCCACACGGTCTTGATTGTCATATAACAAAGTGCCTGGTGCGGTTTGAGGATTGAGATTGAGCTTTTTCATCATCGACTCATTGATCAACACCTTTGCTGAATCTGTCGGTAAAAAATCGCGGCCACTTATCAACTTTATGCCATTGGCCCTCACAAAATATTCATCACTGATTACAAAATCAGTCATCCTTGAATCTGCATCCTTCTCTCCTTTCAGAAAAAATCCATTGGAAAAAAACAAAGGACTGCCTAGATATTTGCTCGCATTACTTACTGTTGCAACCCCGGAAATCTTCCGCATGTCATCCATAAACGCCGGGATATGACCCTTGCCCGCATCGGTATTAAAGTTGAAAATCAAGCGCTGTTCTTTTTTAAAACCAAGATCTTTATTCTTCAAATAATTCAGCTGGCTATAAATAATGATGATGCCGATGATCAGTGTTATAGATAACACAAATTGAAATACTACCAGTGTTTTTCGTATGCCCGTTGCAGAAACATGGTTCGAGAAATTTCCTTTGATCACCTTGATGGCACTAAATGCCGATAGATAAAAGGCCGGGTAACTTCCTGCCACCAGGCCGGTAACGATTATAATGGCTGTTAATAATAACAATACCATCGGATCCGCCAGATGGGATAGGGAGATATTGGCCTCTGTTATATTGTTCAGGAAAGGCAGTAGTATAACAAGCAGGGGTATTGCAACAAAAACACTCAGCACAGTGATCAGGAAAGATTCGCTCAAAAACTGGTGGACCAGTTGTGTCTTTTCCGCTCCGATAACTTTTCTTACGCCGACTTCTTTTGCTCTTTTTGATGCCCTGGCCGTTGAGAGATTCATAAAATTTATACAGGCTATGGCCTGGATAAGGATAGCGATTACCGACAGGATAGTGAGGAAAGTACTGCTTACCGGGTTTGAATATTTATATCCCTCGAGCTGGTTGTCGGTATGAATGGCGGTAAGAGGTTGTAAAAAAAGTCGCTGTTCGGTGCCAGTTGTTTTTAACTGTTGTGCTGCATAACGGTTTACAAAGGCCGGGAATTTTTTCTCCAGCGAAGCCACCAAAGTACCGGGTCTCAGTTTTATATAGGTATCAATATATCCGTTTCTTATCCAGCTATCAGTATAAAGAACGTATTCGCCGATATCACCGCTGTTCATGGTGATAAATACATCTGCTTTAAGATGCGATTTACCCAGGCTTTCATCCACAACCCCTTTCACGGCGAATTCCCGTTTGCCATTCACATTTTCCATGGTGATGGTTTTGCCAACAGGATCTTCTTTACCAAATATTTTCTCCGATACAGATTGAAGCAATACAATGGAATAAGGTTCTAACAGCGCCGTTTCTTTTTTACCATAAACAAAATGGTAACTGAACATATCAAAAAATATAGAATCGACATAGATCGCGTCTTTTTCAAATACAGCCTTATCCTTGTAACGAAACAGGTGTTTCTCAATACCAAGCATAGGTACCACACGCGTGTATTGCAGTATTTCCCCAAAATCTTTTTTTAGCAATGGTGCTATCGGCGCCACCACAGATGATCGAAACGATTGTACGCCTTCGCTTGTTTTTTTCAATTCCGAACCAACTCTGAAAATATCAGCTGTATTGTTATGATGTTTGTCGAACTGGTACTGCTCCCTCACATATAAAAGGATATACAGGCAGCAAAGGGTTCCAATTGAAAGTCCAACAATATTGATGATGCTGAAAGTTTTATTCCGCTGCAGAAATCGAAATGTTGTTTTCAGATAGTTTTTTAGCATAGCGTTGGGTTTGTGTTATTTGCAGTCAGAGCTTGTTTTATGCTTAACTCTGTTTAGCACGTTCGGCTTAGAGATCGCTAAAGCTATGCCGGAGATTAATCGATTGATAAGGAGAATGTTAGATTCCCGTCTGATCGCAGAGCGTACGTTTTTGATACATCTGATGTTCAATTCTGATGAGATTTTGTAATACCCGGGTTCCAAAAATTTAGGCAAGGTTCGCCGGAAGGATTCCATTTTAGCGATTTTTGAAAATGACCGCTATTTCAGTCAAAATCACCCCTTTTTGACTGAAATAGCGGTCAAAAAAAAATTTCCGCAAAAAAGGATATATTGATAGGTGGAAAGTTAGGTTTTTGCCTGATCGCAGAGCTTGCGTTTTTGATACATCTGATGTTCAATTCTGATTGAATTCTGATTGAATTCTAAATGAATGCTAATGTTTTAAAATTGCAATTTCTTAAAATGACTTAAAGACAACAAAGTCTGACAAATATTACAAAATAGAAAAAAAAATCATTTCGGTTAGGGTTGAACGAACTGGGCCGGCAGCCAATTCCAATTATAAATCTTTGCCTTCGAACCAATGCTGATTGGCTTCAGATTGAATGCTAAAGAATATACTATGGCTTGAGAATATTCCAGCAGATACAATTGAGCACGCCGCCCTGGTCTGCAATCTCTGTACTCTCAATAGGAACAATGCTTAATCCCGGAAAAAGATTTTCTAGCCTTCGAACCACCTCATCGTCTTCACTCATTCCATAAACCGGCACAAATAATACATCTTCCATTTGAAGATAGTTTATGTAAACTCCGGTAGCCTGCAAATCATATTTATTCGCATAGGGATTGTAGGGGATGATTTCGAAAGCTAGTCCGGCCTCTGACAAGGCCTTATGAACAGCATTTTGGAATTTTTTCGTTTCCTTCGAATAATCATTCAGCAATACCGTATCTCCGTCAAGAAACCTTATCATTCCATCCGAGTGACCTATCTCATCGTAAGGATCCTGTGGTATCAGGATAATTTGATCGACTTCAAATAGTTCAGTGAGCAAGTTTAGCAGGTCAGTTTTTTTGTGAGAAGGATTTTCCCGTATCACCTTATCAGTCATGATGACTTTGTTTTTCCAGCGGATAATATTGCCGCCATCAAGGATGATCTCAGATTTTACAACATCTATACCCAACGTTGTGCAAATCTGATCAGTGTCGGATATAGTTTCCCTTTCCTTTGCAGATCGTAAAAGGTAATCCGGCAAATATTTAAAGCCCACAAATTTATTGGCTGCCAGTTGAATGGGCATATAGTCAACCGCCCAAATGTCTTTGGTCCCGTTGAGATAATTGAAAGCGATGTTGTGATGAACCAGCGATTTCCGAAATCCTATCGTGAATTCGGGATACTTGACTGGAAGTGAATCTGCGAGGTACAGCAGGTTGGTCTCGCTATCTATGATCATTTTAAAAATTTTGAACCTAATGCTTTATTGATCTCAAATATTGACATGCCAGGGAATTGTTCTTGCATGTCGCGGGCAATCGTGGTTTTATCTTTCAGTTTTAATGAGGGGAAGATAACGAAGCGATATTTTGAATTGTAGAAAGATTCTGGTTGACTATCGTTTTCAGCGTTCAATCCGATCCTTTTGGTTTTGATGATAAATTCCGCGTCCTTCATTCCTGCCTTTATTTTATCATCAGAGATATTATTAAAATGGAAATGATTGGGAAAGGCTTCAAAAGCACCATGCAGTTTTGAAGAGATTTCAGTTTTTACTTTCAAGGGACCATGTATTTCTTTCAGGATGAAATATTTTGCTGCAGGTGCATGCGGGGAAACTTCTGCCATTGCCCGGATAAGAATACCGCCATAATTTATGCCATTTCCGATTGTTAAGTCTATCCCTGAACCGTGGAAATACCATTTGCCGGAACGAAGCTGGGCTTCATGTTTATGGGCATACGAATCATTAAACTGGTCTTGCGCAAAATAATAAAATTCAATATCAATTAACCGGTAAACACTATCATTCACCAGTAGCTGGTAATCTGAAAGCAGAGCACCTGCAATTCTTTCAAAACTATCTTCAACGGTTTTCCTGGTTTGACTGTTAATTTCAAGGTTTAATTGAGGTGACGACTGGTTTAACATGGGTTGGGATTGGATTCTTAATTATAAAATGATTTATTTGGGATAATTCAAGGATAATTCAAAGGATAATTCAAAGGATAAATCAAAGAATAAATCAAAGATAAATCAAAGGATAAATCAAAGGATAATTCGCAGCCTGCGCATACAAAAGTGCCGCTGCCATTGATCTTTTCCAAAACACCAGGTATCTGTTTGTTGATATCTGTCATTATAATAGTAGGTTGAAACATTTATGAGATTCAAAAATATTGAAACTTCATTTACATGATTATGATAATGGACTTATGAAATTAACGAATGAATGATGAGATTGCGTAAGACCCCGGGTTCCAAAAATTCAGGCAAGGTTCGCCGGAAGGATTCTATTTTAGCGATTTTTCAAAATGACCGCTATTTCAGTCAAAATGACCCGTTTTTGACTGAAATAGCGGTCAAAAAAAAAATTCCGCAAAAACGAATATCGGCGGTTACCATTTTTTATTAGTTCTTCCCTTTTGAAATGTTGAATAATAATATGAGCAGCTCATATTGCTTCGCAAAGACGCTTAGGTTTGATAAACATGTCGTTAAAGCTATGCCGGGATTAATAGATAGAAAGATAGATAGATAGATAGGTAGATAAGTAGAATCTTAGTTTCCTGCCCTAGCGTTTCCGTTGCCATAAGCTTTTGATGGTTTCCTCCTGGGAGTAGCCGATCGGGCAGGCGGCGCTTTTCGTGTTGGCCCGATAGCTGCCCTGTGTTTCGTTGGGACAACTGATCATACGATTGCCAGGCATTTGGAGATGGCCATTCGGATCTGTGCTGCGGAGCCAATTATGCGCATATACAAGCCAGTTATTACGGTATGTCTCCGGCTGAAGAGAAAGCCATGAAATTTCATCCCAGCCCCAGATGAAATGAGAATTGGTATCAGCCACGTTTGGCGATTTACTTCTCCCGAAATTGTCGAACTCAACAAGGTATGGCAGATGATCTGTTTTCCATCCGCTCGGTGAGATGCAACCCAGGCTTTTGTTAAAGATCGCATCGAGATAACCCACCTGCAGTTTACCTTCATAAGGCTTTTCAGGGATCGGCCTGATCCGAAGAGGAAAAGAATTAAAATCAATCAGGCTTCTACCATCTTTAACCATACCGCCGCGCGGGGTATGTGCATCCAGTAGCACCCATTGCCGGCGTGCATGTACTGCAGCAAAGCCACGAATCTTTTCAATTGTTTTTGCCCAGTTGATTCTACCGGGATCATTCATCCCGATCAGTTCGATCTGCCCAAGGTGCAAAGCCTCGCACCCAAGTTTAATATAAGATCCGGCAAGAAAATAAAACCATAACTGCGTTTCTCTTTCGCTGATATCAGGTACACTGCTGCCTTTACGCCAATGATCAACAAATTTTCCCTGGCGATTCAACATCGAATCATAAGAAAAATTCCTGGACTCAACCGGCAAATTATATCCTTCGAAAACCCAGGCAGGAACCGGAACCTGGTTTACTTCCCCGGTAATTATCTCGAACAGGCAGCCTTGAAACATGATTTCGGGGTCGTAATTATGAAGATCATTTATGATTGATCGCGCAGTGTCCCAGAATGCTGGTTTATTCAACAGGCTTTCACCTCCCCACCGATAGATCGCACGTCCAATAAACTTTGCACCTATATTTTTGATCATCCTGATATCATCTGCGTGATATTGATATTCGCGGTTACCTTCAGGCTTTTCCGGCATAAGCAGGTACACCATGGTGATAGCCCTTTCCAGGTATTTTTCCAACACTTTTTTTGAAACACCTTTCGAATCCAGCTGACCGTTGATTTCCTGTGCTGCTGTTCTTTTTTCAGGAATAACTTCATCGCTTGAAAACTGTAATTCATTAGACTGACCAATTCCCCTTACCGTCAAAGACAGGCTCAATAAAGTCAAAAACAGGCTCAATAAAAAGGTTCTCCAAAGCTTTATCATACAAGCATAATAAGAATATTCACAAAATAATATTCACAAAATACTCAAATTCTAATGTGCTATGAGCGAAATGTTCGAAGGCGGCAATTCTCAAAACAATATTCGGGCATTCATAAGAAGCACTCGTTAAGCGTTAAATCAGCTGCATCATACTATGCCAATTATGATAACATCGATATATTGACAGCATAGAAATGTTATTATGACTACATCGAAATATTGAGAACATCGAAATGTTATTTATGATAACATCGATATATAAGACCGGTCAGGCTCCCGCCCATATATTTCCTTGTATTTCGATGAAAACTTGTTGAAGAAACTTTTGGCAAGCGCATGTCTTCCAACGGCAACAAGACTCTTACATTTCAATACTAACGCAAGCTCATTCAGTTCATCAAACCGGAAGATGGCATCACAAACAGAAATAATATCCTCTATGCGTGCCTGTGTGTTCAGGTAGTCACAATATTTAAGCAAATATTCGACGATATTATTCGAGATCTCTGCCTTCACTCCATCCAGCCATTCATAATGAACATCCTGTAGAAAATTGCCGGATCTAACGATCTCCAATATGCGATGTGCATTAGAAAAAGGATTTGATGCCGGCTTGCTGTTTATTATCCGGAAGTATTCAACAATGTCCAGATAAACCAGGGCAGGGTCGTATTCAAATTTCCAGGTACCGGTTTCGCGGCTGATCGTGCAGCCCCCGATCTTATCCAGAAGGTTTTTGAGCTTAACAAGATTTACCGACCGGTTATTTTTTGCATCCTTTAATTCTTTATCGTTCCATAAGGTCTCATTCAGCTTCTCGGCTGAAACACCTTTATCATATCGCAAAGAATCAATCAGGATCAGCAAAAACATCTCTTTCAGCAATGGAGAAAAATGCTTTGTAAGATATTGCCCGGTGGCAGTAATTGCTTCGAAATTTCCAAACATTGTGATCCTGGCTGTTGGTAACGCATACTCATCATCTTCACCAGCATATTTTTCATCGGCAGGTTCGGAGATATCTCTATTGGTAAGTTCAGATCCCTGTGATGCGGGCAGCTTAGCTACAAGAATATCCCTTAGTGCAACTGCCGGGTCTTTCACCTCAACAGGCAAATCCTTTTTTCCTTTATCAGTCGAAGAATCGTCTTTATCAGAAGAATCGTCTTTATCAGAAGAATCGCCTTTATCAGAAGGATCATCTTTATCAATCAACCTAAAATCTGCATTACTCAAATCTCCACTTATATCTCTCAAATCTCCACCTTCACCTGGTAACCCGCTCTTGCTTGCAGGAGACGTGTCTTTCTCCTGAACAGGCAAGCCTGTGGAACCGGGAACTGGTGGCCAATTCTCCGGCATATTCAACTCATTACCGGTTAACGCTCTGTCAACCCCGCCATCATTCACTTGCTTCCGGTTCAACGCTTGATCAACCCCGCCATCATTCACTTGCTTCCGGTTTAAGGCTTGATCAACTCCACCATCATTCTCTTGCTTACCGGTTAACGACTGATCAACTCCGCGATCATTTAATTTATCTCCATCATCATTTAAATGCTTATCGGTTAAGGTTCGATCAACACTGCCATCATTTAACTTATCCCCGCCATGATTTAACTGCTTACCGGTTAAGGATTGGTCAATTCCACGATCATCTAAATTATTCCTGTCAGCACTTAATTCTTCCCCGCCTTCACTCAGCTTTTTCCCGCTATTGTTTGACCTATTCACCCTATCACTTAACTTTTTACCAACATCATTCGAATTTTCCCCACCCAACGCTTTCTCCTGCACAAGATCCGCTCCCGCGAACTTTCTTGATGAAGCGCCGCTACCGGCAATGCGCATATCCTTTTCCCCTCGTCTTCTCCCAAAAAACACAACGAGCACAGCCACAATAACGGCCATCAAACCCGCTATCAGCCCCAACATCCATGGAAATCGTTTTTCTTCCGTGTCACTGTTTGATCCATCAATAGGGTTTATTTCATTAACCGGGTTTATCTCATTAGGCGGGAAGTTAATTGTGAACACTTTCAATTCAGTGATGGAATTTTCATTGGTGTACAGTGTAACCACCAGGAGTTTCTTGCTTTTTTTACAATAGAAAAGATCAACAAATGATCTCACGTCCTTGAACGAATAAGGAAAAGGTTTTCCCAATAATTTATATGATGGTTCGCTAAGAGAACCTTTTATTAATTGCAGATTGGTATTAAAGCTGCTGTTCGGAAAAATCAATGCATAATAATTCGCGGCCTCATCATCAATAACCATTGAATTGGCAAACACAAACTGTTCCTGCGGCTCGCGGAGCGAGAATAACTTTTTTATGGTATTTGTCTTTACCTCATATCTCAACAGGTCGTAATAATGTTTCGGGTTCAGCAACTGATCGCCCTCACTGCTTCCGAAACCTCCCAGTATATATGCGGTATCGCCGCTCGAGGTAACGCCCAGGCCCGATAAATACCGGGGAGCCAAAAAATCGCCGCGGGGTGAGATGTTTGTCCACGAAGTGCTGGCCGGATTTGTCTTTTGAATACTGTTCTTATATTTCAATTGCCCGTACCCGCAAAGGATGAACAAATCATTATTGCCGGAGAAAAATTTATTGGCCTGCCAGAACTCGGACAGATGTACAGAGTCAAAATTTTTGCTCCATTCTTTTTTACCGGGATCATAAGCGGCTAACAATTTAAGATCAGGATAAAAATTAAATAAGCGATTCAAACGGGAATTAAAAATGGATTGATTACCCCTCAGGAAGTTAAAATGATGGGACGCCAAACCGCTGGCAACAAGATTTGAATCATTCACCGGAAGCGTAAGCAGCGAATCTGCAGTTACTATATACAGCTCTTCAGTTATATCGTTAAATGCCACACTTGGAGATCCTTTTATTGTGAAGGCTCTCAGCATGCGCCAGTTACTATGCGTTGGTTGAATCCAGGTTGGATTTACAATTGCTGCTGCTTTTGCAGAGATCCGGTCTTTTGAAGACGTGCCGGAAGATTCGTTCAGTGACCAGAAATACTTCGCCCGGCCTTCAGTTGTTATTGAAATATTCCTTAACCTCATGGGCGGGAGGTCCCTTGAAATGAAATTACGTTCATTGCTTGCTCCGAAAACTACCTTAACGCATTTGTTTTTGAAGTTGAGTTGTTTTGTCTGCACCACCTGGTCATTCACTTTGCAGGTAACCATTTGCCGGGCATCAATGCCGATCGTTATTTTGGTCCATTTTTCGAACAGTGTGTTTTGAGGTAGATTGAAATCGATATTGGTGAATGTCCCGAGGTTTATGAACCTGAAATTATTTTTGTGCTGATCATAGATCAGGTCTATATTCTGATTTTCCGAATTTATCAGTCTGAAGATATAACCAAAATACACGGATTGACCGGGCACAAACCCAAGTTCAAAGGATATTTCCATTTTTTCATCGAAACAAATGCCAGCCGGACCCGAGAGATCCAGGGTTGTTCTATGCTCGGGAATAACCTCATGACTGGCAAAGGCAAGTCCATATTCCTGTGCTGTTAAGGTGGGAATCTCCCATGTGAATGAAAGCAATATCAGCAGTAGGAGGGTAAGCGATTTTCTATATCTCATAGCCATCATCGTGAGAGACGGATGCAGTCGGTTAAACAGCATCCTCAAAAAAATTTGCGAATGCAGGTATTTGTGTCCCCAAAAGACTTCGGAGTTGTATTGGTGCAATATCTCTCAAATTTAGGAATAATTAAAATCCTGCAAAAATCAGGCAGTACGCCTCGCTTATAAGGAATTTTCTCCCGCCATAACCAGATAAATTTCAAGGAAAACCGAAAATTAATGTCGGCGTTAACCGATAATTAAACTGTTGTTAAACCGCTGCGGGTTTATTTGTATAACTATTGCTAACCGACAATTGCTTATGCTTTATGAAAAAACTGCTACTGTGTTTAATCACTGCTTTCGCTTCCGCCATTACTTACTCGCAACAAGTGCTTATAAAAGGAAGTGTTACTGATGAAAAAGGCGACGGACTCCAAAGCGTCTCCATCATCGTAAAAAATAAGCCAACCCTTCATGCAACAACCAATGACAAGGGTATTTTCGAAATCCGGGTGGAGGATCCGGTAAATGATGTGTTGGTATTCTCTCATATAGGGTATACAAACCAGGAATTGAGGGTAAATAACCAATTGCTGGTAAAAGTTCAACTTGCGGCCGACCAGACCAAGTCGGAAGAAATTGTGGTGGTTTCCGCCCTGGGCATAAACCGGGCGCAGAAAACACTGACCTATGCCTCCCAGAACGTAGATCCCAAAACACTTACTGAAGCCAGGGATGTGAATTTTATGAATGGCCTCGCCGGGAAAATCGCGGGACTCCAGGTTACCGGAACCGGCCAGCCCGGCGGCAGCGTCAGGTTAACGCTCAGGGGTGATAACTCACTATCGGGCTCAAACCAGCCATTGATCGTTGTTGATGGCGTACCCATTGAAAACAATCCAGGGGATGCAGGCAACATTGACTATGGCAATGCGGTGGCGAATATCAACCCCGATGATATTGAAACGATCACGGTCCTAAAGGGTCCCAACGGTGCGGCACTCTATGGAGCAAAAGCGGCAAACGGTGCCATCCTGATCACTTTAAAGAAAGGGAAAACCGGCGGCGACGGAACGCTCGGCATCGATGTAAATCAGAATTTCCAGTTCTATAAAATAACGGCATTTCCGGAATACCAGAATGTTTATGGCGAAGGATCCAACATGCGTTTGTCGGGTGAAAATGTAAATAATGTGAACCAGGCAAATGGCGGAGTAAACATGGGTACCAGCAATCAAAGCTGGGGTGCGCCGATGCTGGGACAACCTTATAACAGCTATGCTGGTATTCCGATCGAAGGTGGATATGCACCTCAGGCTAGCAATGTCAGCGATTTGTACCAGCCGAGTTTTACCAATAGCTCAAATATTTCCATCAGCCGATCGGACGCCGCTTCGGCTTTCCGGCTTTCATATGGGTTCACGAAAAGCAATGATGTCATTGAAAACCTGAATCTTATTAAGAAACATAATCTTACCCTGACTGCCTCAAGAATCATTGGTACTAAGATCAGAATCGACACCAGGATCGGTTATACTTACTGGGACACAAAAAACAGGATGTTAAAAAACCTCGATGCATCCAATCCCCTGTCGACCTATGTATACATGGCCCGGAGTGTGAGACTGGATGGTTTTCTTCCTTATGAAGATGCAAACGGAAACGCTGTTGCCACGGGACAGGTAAACAATACGGAAAACCCATATTGGTCCATCTATTCCAATTCCAACCGCGATACCCGCAACGCGCTGAACGGTGCTGTGATCGCAACGGTTAACCTGGCACCCGATCTCAAAATCAGGGGACAGGTGGTGGGCGATCTCGCTACAACCGAAAATTATATGTACCGTGAACTGGGGGGAAGAACAAATCCACTCGGCTCCTATTCAAATAGTATAAACCGGCAGAATAACTGGTTTTATGAGCTGCTGGCCACTTATACCAAACGCATCGGTTCGGATTTCGTTGTTGATGCACTGGCCGGAGCATCTGTAAACGACGTGAACGTGCTGGGCCGCGCGGCTTCGATCAACTCGTTGCTGGTCCACGATATGCCCAGCATCGGTAATGCCAATACGATACCGGTTGCTACTGAATTTCTCACCCGATCCAAACAACAATCCGCCTTTGGTAAACTATCTGTCGGGTTCCGGGATTTTGTTTACCTGGATGTAACCGCCAGGAACGAATGGTCTTCGACATTGCCCCTTGGAAGCAACTCATTCTTCTACCCAAGCATAGGCGGAAACTTTATTTTTACTGAATTTATCAGGGAAAATAATATCCTGAGTTCCGGCAAACTGCGGGTTAACTATGCCAGGGTTGGTAACAGCACACAGCCTTATCAACTCTTAAATACCTATTCGCCGCAGGGTCTATACATGGGTAATCCATATCTCGCATATACCAATCAACTTAAAAATGCAGATCTGAAACCAGAACAACAGGTTTCAAAGGAAATCGGGCTTGATCTTTCACTGTTCAAAAACAGGTTGAATTTAAGCACCACTTATTATGATAACAGCACTATCAACCAGATCGTAAATGTTCAGACCGCATATGAAACCGGTTTTAATAACCGTGTCGTAAATGCCGGTGAAATTCAAAACCGTGGTTTTGAACTGACGTTATCAGCCACACCATATCAAACAAAAAAATTCAGCTGGAGATCCATAATAAATTTCGCGACCAACAAAAGCGAAGTGGTTTCCCTGCTGCCGAACGTAAACAGGATCCAGCTTGGTGGTCGTTTAGGGATGACCGTTAATGCGCTGGTGGGCCAACCTTACGGAACGCATATCGGGATTCAGCCTTATCATGTCGGTGATACCATACTGGTAGCAACCAGTGGCCGAAACATCCCCGAGCCAAATGTGATCACGGGCAATCCCCGCCCGCAATTCACGGGTGGTTTTTCAAACTCATTCAGTTACGAGGGCTTCAGTCTTTCGGTAACAGCAACCGTAAGATGGGGCGGAGTTGTATTCTCAGAGTCTTATGGCCGGGCAATGTTCCAGGGCACCACTGCTAAAAGCCTTGAGGGCAGGGATGATTACTTTTTCAGCAATTTCATACTTGGCGAAAGCGATGAGGAAAGAAGGAATATTGGTGGACAGGTGGGCCCGGGCCGTACACGCTACCTGGATTCAAACAGGGTGAAGGGTCTTCAGTATGCCAATGCCTACCTCGCACAAACCGGTCCCGGTGGAGTACTCCTGATCGATCCGAAAACCGGCCGTTATATGGTGGGTGACAGGAGCGTCGGATGGGTATATCCGCAACTGGTGCTGGGAAATGACAAAACAACCAATGATGTTCCTTATCTCACGTTTGATGCGAGTTCAATCCGCATCAGTGAGATCGTGTTCGGCTATACCTTACCAAAAAAATGGTTGAACCAGGGATTTGTCAAAGGAGCCTTTGTTGCAGTCACCGGGAGAAATGTTTGGCAGATCTATCAGAAAACGCCGATTGGAATTGATCCGGAAGCTGCCGCAGGATCCACAAACGGTACACTTGGCATCGAATCAGGCGGCTCATTTCCTTATGCCATCCTGGGATTCACCCTGAAGCTATCCTTTTAATGTAATTAATCTCCAGCAATGAAAATCAGCACATTTATTTATATCATTTTATTCTTCAGTGTTATTTCCTGCACAAAAAAATTTGAGGAACTAAATACTGATCCCACACAATTTGTTACGGTTTCGCCGGAAGCATTAATGCAGACAGCAGTAAAAAGAACCGGGGATATGATTGGCGGCGCCGGCCTGAATTCCGGCATCAATGTCAACATGTGGGAGATCGCAAATTTTATTGAACCCGGCGCCAGGTATTCCGCGAATGACCAGGGAGTGTGGCAAACCAGTTATGTAAATATTCTCCAGAACCTGGTTCAGCTTGAAAAACAATATGGTGGTGATACGGCCTTTGCGAACAGGGTACAGATCGCCAGGATATGGAAGGCCTATGTCTATTCAATCCTGGTTGGTTATTTTGGCCCTATCCCGGTGGGCGAGGCAAACAATCCTGAATCTCTCAACGTGATCAACTTCGAATCTGAAAATGCGGTTTATGTAAAAATTCTCGCCATGCTGAAAGAAGCGGGCACAGCGATAAATACTGCGGGGGATAAGTTAACCTATGATGCTGTTTACGGCAATGGTGCTAATCAACTTGTGAATTGGAGAAAATTTGCCAACACACTTCGTTTGCGGATTGCACTTCGTTGCAGGCTCAATTTGCCAACTGAGGCCGACGCCGCAATCAGGGAACTGATGGGAGCGGAAACTGCCTTGATCAATTCGGAAGCGGAAACCGCGAAGGTGCCATATGAAGCGGTGAATAACAATGAAAATCCTTATTTCAAGTATTATATCAAGGGAGCATTCACCGGGAACTTTCCAAGGATGGCCGACCAGATGTTTGTTTACTTAAGATCTTATAAGGATCCCAGGATCGATTACTTTTTTGATTCAGTGCGCCTGGCAAACAGGTACCGGGTCACGGATACTTTAACCAGCACAGCAGATGATTCGCTGAGGGTGGTAAACTATCCCATCCCGCATTATGGTTTAAATAAATCCAACCAGGTTCTTCCGGGATGGACGGCTACGCTTGCCGGGCAGATCAGTCCACAGGGACAAACAAACCAGGGTGGCCTGAACGGTAACAGTGCTTATTCAATGCTTGCATTGAACATCATAAACAATCCGTCGCGTCCTATTATTATACTCGGATTTGCTGAAGCACAATTTCTAAAAGCACAGGCGGCAATACTTTCATTGGGCGGATCCCAGACCGCTGAAAACTATTACAATTCCGGTATAGATGCAGGCTTTGCTTTCTGGGGTGTACCACTCGCCATGCGAAATACATATAAGGCAGGTGATGGTATAAAATTCGGTACGAATGGAACAGGTTTCTGGAATTATCTTCATACCAATAAAGCCGATCTTCCGGCTGGCGATATTAATAAAATTTATTTTCAGACCTGGTTAAGCTATTTCCCGGATCAACCTTTTGATGCCTGGTGCCTGCAGCGTCAAACCCGGGTGTTAAGCCTGTCTCCACATACAACACCAGGTCTTCCTACCATTTTGTTCCAGGATGTACCTGACCGTGCAGTATATCCGAATACTGTGAATACGCAAAACCCTTCGGGATACCAGGGTGCTCTTCAGCTTTTAGGAGCTGCCGGCTTTGCTGACGAAACTACTAATCCCTACCTGCGATTGAAATTTGAGAAGCCATATGTTGTGCCTGACTACAATGCCATCCCGGCAGTATATGATAATTCTGCGTCGAGAAAATGGTATGGCACAACCATCCAATCTGTACAGGCCGCAGCTGCAGCCAGTGGATTTACAGTAACCATCACTTCAACTTTCAAATAACAGTAATGAAAAAACATTTCATATTTATAGCAGCTTTATTGGTAACCTTTACTGCCTGTGTAAAAAAGGCAGACAATCCGACAGCTGAAGAAAATATTCTGAATTATGAGATTCAGGAAGTGCCTGTAGTCAATGATTTTACAGTCGGCGCATTTTATTATAATTTCGGAACCTTCAACGCTAATATTACCGAAGTCCCGGTTGCCGGAAAATATGGAATGCCCAACGGGCTGGTTCCGCCGGCGGTAATGAGAACGCATATCGAACAGGCTGGCCGCGGTGGTATAGACTATTTTCTTTTTCAGTTCAGATCTGTCAGCAGGGATCTGAATAATTTCCGTTCTGATTCAACAGTTGTCAAATCTTTTTTAGACGTCAATACGGCTAATATGAAATTTGCACTTGCATATAATTTCGCCAGTGCTACTTATGGTATATCTGCCGCGGCACCGCTGGAGAATGATGCTGTAAAATTGGAGCAGTTTTTCCAGGATATATTAAAGATGGCTCCATTGTTGGGAAATGCGAATTATATAAAAGTGAATGACAAAGTCCTATTATATATCGTTAATGCACAAACGCTTTTCTCCTCTAACAATTCAGCGATCTATACAACATTAAGGAACCGGTTATCGGCTTTGGGCTTCCAGCTTTATATAGTAGGTATGCAGGATCGCTGGACTCCTCCCGCGAGGTACCCTTTCCGTTACCAGAATGGGGTCGATGCAGTTTATCATCAGTCTTTCAGCTCACAGCTCAATGACTGGGATCGCTGGAACCTGCTTCCACAGGCGATGGATCAGAACTGGAAATATTCAAGGCAATGGTTTGCGGATAATATCAAGGTGGATTATGTTCCTAATATAACACCGGCTTACAACTGGAAGATTACACAACCTGCAAGTTCAAACCCAAATTACCTGAGAAATGATAGCGGCGAAATTTATAAGAAGTTGTGCAATGTTGCGAAAATGAATGCCAGCCCAACAACCAGGCTCATATTGATTGATTCCTGGAACAAATGGGATGAGGATATGCAACTTGAACCTGCCAACAGTTATGGTGAACTTTACCTGAAAATAACCAGGCAGCAGTTCAAAAAGCAATAAGAACCAACGATAAATTCCAGGTAGCAACTTGAATGATGATAACTTTCTGTAGCAACCTGTTTAATAATTCTTTTCCTGGATGATAATACGGTTGAACTAGTATGAATACTTTTCCTGGATGATAATACAGTAGGACCCTGTATAAAATACTTTTCTTGTATGATAATAGGGTAGCACTTGTATGAATACTATTCTTGTATGATAATACAGTAGCTTCTTGTATAAAATGCTATTCTTAGATGATAATGCGGTAGCACTTGTATGAAGTGCTTTTAATAATAATCCAGTAACCGACAAACAAAAAACAGCAATGTATTTCATGAAAACTATATTCGTCTTTTCTTTCCTGGTTGTCGCATCATTCTGTTCAGGCCAAAGTCGGCATAGTACCAGTTCGATTTTTAAAAGTTATAAAGGCCTTGTCCTGGCAGGTTACCAGGGCTGGTTCAATGCCCCCGAAGATGGTGCCAACAGGAAATGGAACCATTATTCCGGCAAGGAAGGTTTGAAGGACGGGTCCTGTAAATTTGATATGTGGCCAGATGTCAGTGAGTATGCAAAGACTTACAATTCACCCTTTCAACTGCCTGAAGGCAAAGCAGCAAAACTTTTCAGCTCTTATGATGCTGAAACGGTTCAGCTTCATTTTAAATGGATGAAAGATTATGGCATTGATGGTGTTTTTGTGCAACGTTTTGTGAGTAATATTAAAAATACTACAAGCCTCAATCACAATAATGTGGTGCTGAAAAATGCGATACGGGCTTCGCGTCAACAACGAAGGGCGATCGCGCTTATGTATGATCTATCGGGCATGAAAGACAGCGATGATACCACAGTAATAAACGATTGGAAAAATCTTGTTGATAGTCTGAAACTAACGGCAGGGGGCAATGATCAGACCTATCTTTTTCATAACGGGAAACCATTGGTCGCTATCTGGGGAGTTGGCTTTGAGGGCCGGAACTACAGTCTCAAAACGATTGAGAAGGTGATCGACTTTCTAAAAAATGACAGTGTCTATGGCGGCTGTTCCATTTTACTTGGGCTGCCTACTTACTGGCGAACTTTAACCCGCGATGCCGATACCGATCCTCGTCTCCATGATGTGATCCGGAAATGCGATATTGTTCAGCCCTGGATGGTGGGGCGTTATAACGAATCGTCTTACCCCGGTTTTGCAGATCAACTTAAATCGGACCTGGCATGGTGCAAAACAAATATGGTTGATTATGTACCGGTGGTATTTCCCGGCTTCAGCTGGCACAACATGTATGAGACCGGTAAATTTGACCAGATTCCGCGTAACAAAGGATCATTCTTCTGGAAGCAATTAACCGGTGCAATGGAAGCAGGATGTGAAATGATTTATGTGGCCATGTTTGATGAGATCGATGAAGCAACTGCTATCTTTAAAATTTCAAATAATCCACCGGAAGGCAAGAGCAGGTTTGTAACCTTTGAACCGGGTATCCCCGGTGATTATTACCTGCAGCTTACCGGTAAGGCTGCAAAAATGTTAAGGAAGGAAATTCCTTTCAAAAAAGAAATTCCGGCGCCGGTGGTAAAGAACACCCGCAAAGGATGATTGCTTTCCTGTAGTCCAAACTTTTTTTTTAAACTCCAGGAATGCAATCCCAACTATTTTTTCAAATTCCAGGAATGCGTATCCAAACTATTTTTCAAACACCAGGAACGTTCATGAAAAACTTCTTTAGTAGCCTCCTGCTTTGCCCGGCGATCTTTTTTTTCGCCGGGGCAACAGCTGGCTCGGCGCAGCAACCGGTCAGCTTTGTTGATCCACTTATCGGTTCCGGCGGTCATGGACATGTATTCGTAGGTGCAAGTGTTCCTTTTGGTGCCGTGCAACTGGGTCCTGATAACTTTTACAAAGGCTGGGACTGGTGCTCCGGGTATAATTACCAGGATAGTGTAATCAGGGGATTTGCCCACACCCATCTGAGCGGCACAGGTATCGGTGATCTTTCAGATATACTCCTGATGCCATTTACCGGTGATGTAAAAACGGATAAGGGCCAGGAGAAGGTTCCCGGAAGCGGCTATGCTTCGCTGTTTTCTCATGCCAACGAGAAAGTAAAACCAGGCTATTATGGGGTGAAACTAAATAATGGAGTTGGAGTGGAACTGACTGCTTCCGAAAGAGTAGGTTTTCACCGTTATCGATTTCCTGCTAACGGTGAGGCACATGTGATTATTGATCTGAAAGAAGGAATCAATGACAGGTCAACCGAAACATTTATTGAACAGGTAGATGAATATACATTCAAAGGATACCGGGCCTCATCGGGCTGGGCCAAAAGACAGTTGATATATTTTGCCATCAAAACGTCAATGCCGGTAAAGGATTTTTCAGTTTATAACAAAAACTCGAAACTGGCCGGAACAAATGGTAAGGACTCGGCGATAAAAGGTTTAATCAGCTTTAAAGAGGGGCCGGCATTATTACAAATAAAAGTGGGCATATCGCCGGTTAGTTCAGAAAATGCATTGGCAAATATTGATGCTGAAATCCCCGGCTGGGATTTTGAATCTGTATTGAAGGAGGCTGAGACGAAATGGAACAAAGAGTTATCAAAATTAACAATAGAAACTTCGGATTTAACTGCAAAGCGCGTTTTTTATACTGCTTTGTATCATACCATGATCAACCCTTCATTGTTCAATGATCATAATGGTGACTACCGCGGTGCTGATCAAAAAGTTTATAAAGCGGCGCCATTTGCGAACTATAGCGTATTCTCTTTATGGGATACTTATCGTGCTGCCAATCCACTCTATGTGTTGACCCAACCCGGAAGGGTGGGAGATATGGTAAACTCGATGCTTGCAATTCACGATCAACAGGGTCATTTACCCGTCTGGCACCTGGCGGGTTATGAAACAGGTACCATGGTTGGCATCAGCAGTCAGCAGGTGATTGCCGAAGCTTATATAAAAGGGATCAAAGGTTTTGATGCGGAACGTGCCTTTGCGGCTATGAAAACAACAGCTATGTCTGATCTGCGTGGGCAGAATTATTTGCGGGAGTTCAGGCCATTACCTTCGGATGCTAATGTGGGCCGGCCTGTGGCGCAGGCACTTGAACTTTCAGTTGGTGATGGTAGTATTGCGCTGCTGGCAAAGTCTTTGAAAAAAACCGCGGATTATGAATATTTCACGAAACGCGGTAAGAACTATAAATTATATTTTGATTCATCAGTGGGTTTCCTGAGAGGTAAGATGAGCGATGGCAGTTGGAACCCGAATTTTGATCCCTTGAAATCGGTTCGTCCTTATGGTACCGATTTCGCCGAGGGAAACTCCTGGCAGTATCTTTGGCTGGTGCCACAGGATGTGCATGGATTGATCGGATTACTCGGTGGCGAGAAAAAGTTCAGTGCAAAGCTGGATACATTTTTTTCTATTCCATTAACAGGTGACCTGGTTGATCTTACCGGGGGTATTGGTCAGTATGCTCATGGTAATGAACCCAGCCATCATATCGCATACCTGTATGCGTATACTGGCCAGCAATGGAAGACCGCTGAGAAAATCCGTTATATCATGAAAGAATTTTATCATGACAAACCGGATGGTATGATCGGTAATGAAGACTGCGGCCAGATGTCGGCCTGGTATGTTTTTTCTTCGCTTGGGTTTTACCCGGTGTTTCCAGCTTCGGGAAACTATGTTATCGGAAGTCCACTGTTTCCGAAAGCGATATTAAAGCTTGGGAACGGAAAGCAGTTTGTGATTGAATCAGTGAATAATAATGCTGCAAATATTTATATTCAGCGCATAGAACTGAATGGCAAGAATTATCTCAAATCCTATATCAGTCATGCTGATATCATCAATGGCGGAAAAATGAAGATTATAATGGGTGATAAACCAAACAAGGAATTTGGAGCGTTGCCAAATAATCATCCATAAGATTGCTGCTTGATTCATCGTCTTAACTTGTCGCGGTATACGATGCCTGATAACGTTTACTTTTCATGAGAAGTAATACAAATACTGGTTTGATCATTCTTCAAGCGTACACTTACTAGTATAGATTAGATTAATTGTAGAATCATACGATTGGATAGATTAATTATATAATCATACACTTTACTATTATGCGATATATTAATTGTTCAATCGTACCTTCCGATTAACATTTACTTTATTTGTCAATCGGGTGCTTCGATTGTCGTTTTAACTTACTTGTGCTATCGTATGCTTCCAAATACCATTTACTCTTATTTATTTAACATGCGGATACTTAACATGCGGATACTTTCACTGTTGATCAGTTTATTATTTTGTACTATCGCTTCGGCCCAACAAAAGAATCTGAAACTCTGGTATGATAAACCCGCCGGCGATGTATGGGAGGCGGCACTTCCATTAGGTAATGGCCGTTTAGCTGCCATGGTATATGGTAATCCGGCTAGCGAAATAATACAGTTGAATGAATCCAGTGTCTGGAGCGGTGGACCTTCAAGAAATGATAGCAAAGAAGCTTTGGCGGCCCTGCCTGAAATAAGAGCTTTGATTTTCGCAGGCAAATATGCTGATGCCTCAAAGCTTGCACAACGAACTATCCGCGCCAACCCGAACAACGGAATGAAATATCAACTGGTCGCAAATCTTAATCTTCAATTCGCGGGTCACGAAAAATATGAGCATTATCATCGCGAACTTGACCTGGACTCTGCTATCTCAAAAACATGCTATGTGGTGAATGGCACAAGCTTCACCCGCACAGCATTTGTTTCCATACCTGACCAGGCAATCGTGATAAGGCTCACCGCCGACAAGCCCGGTGCTATAAATACAACTGCCTATTTCGCAAGTCCGCAAAAATCATCGCGTAAGGTGATCGGGCAAAATACTTTATCCCTTTCCGGCATCACCAGCGAGAAAGATGGCGTTGCTGGTAAGGTGAAGTTCACAACACTGGCGAGGTTGAATGCTGATGGCGGCAGAGTTTCATCTTCAGATACAGCTGTGACTATAGCAGGTGCAGATGCCTTAACCATCTATATTTCTATTGCCACTAATTTCATCGACTATAAAAATATAACTGGGAATGAAAATAAAAGGGCAGAAAACTACCTGGCAGCAGTGGTTAAAAAATCATATATCGGTTTAATGACCGATCATGTCCGTACTTATCAAAAATATTTTAAGCGTGTAAGCCTGGACCTTGGAATAACCGACTCGATAAAAAATCCCACTGATATACGGATCAGGGATTTTGCGAACGGTAATGACCCGCAACTGGTAGAACTGTATTTCCAGTTCGGACGCTACCTGCTGATTGCTTCATCTCAACCCGGCGGTCAGCCCGCTAATTTACAGGGTATCTGGAACAATAAGATGGATCCGCCCTGGGGCAGCAAATACACCATCAACATTAATACAGAAATGAATTACTGGCCCGCTGAAATTACAAATCTCACAGAAATGCATGAGCCCCTTGTGCAGATGGTGAAGGAGCTTTCAGTGACGGGTCAGCAAACAGCAAAGGATATGTATGGTGCCGGGGGCTGGGTGGCGCATCACAATACTGATCTTTGGCGAATCACCGGTCCTGTGGATGGCATTTATTCCGGCATGTGGCCAATGGGCGGTGTATGGCTCAGCCGTCATTTGTGGGAGAAGTATTTGTTCAGCGGTGATAAAACTTACCTGCAATCAGTTTATCCGGCGATTAAAGGTGCCGCACAATTTTGCCTGGATTTCCTGGTAGAAGAACCGACGCACAAATGGCTGGTCGCTTCACCATCTTCATCACCTGAAAACAATCCTTCGGTGAACAAAGGCGTTTCAATAGCAGCCGGAACCACGATGGATAATCAATTGATGTTTGAATTGTTTTCAAATGTTATTCGTGCCGCGGAAGTATTGGGTAAGGATGCAGAATTTTCCGGAAAGCTGAAAGCCGCCCGCAATCGTTTGCCGCCACTTCAGATCGGGCAGCATGGACAATTGCAGGAATGGCTGGAGGACTGGGACAATCCGAACGATAAACACCGGCATGTTTCTCATTTGTTCTGCGTGTTCCCGGGCAATGGCATCTCACCTTACCGCACACCGGAGTTGTTCAGTGCTGCACAGAAATCGCTGGTGTATCGCGGCGATGTTTCAACTGGCTGGTCAATGGGATGGAAGGTGAATCTCTGGGCGCGGTTCCAGGATGGTAACCATGCTTATCAACTTATCAAAAATCAGTTAACGCCGGTTGGAATGAATAAGGGCCAGGAAAACAGCGGGGGCGGTACTTATGCCAACCTGTTTGATGCACATCCGCCATTCCAGATTGATGGTAATTTCGGCTGTACTGCGGGTATTGCCGAAATGCTTATACAATCGCATGATGGTTCCATACATCTGCTTCCGGCTTTACCCGATGCGTGGCCGGATGGAAAAATAACAGGTATCAGGACAAGAGGAGGATTTGAAATCGTAAATATGGAATGGAAAGAAGGTAAAATAACAAAGCTAATTATTAAGTCCCATCTTGGCGGCAGTTGCCGGATCCGTGTACCAAATAATTTGGATGCAACAAAAAACAGCACTATTGTATCAGCAAAAAATAATACTATTAAATCAACAACAAATGCCAATATAAAATCCGCAACGGGCAACAATCCAAATCCATTTTTTGAGATAACACCAACGCCAGCACCCATAGTTGCACCGAATATCAAGGTGGATAAACCGTTGCTGAAACCCACCATACTTTTCGAATTCGATACGCGGCCGGGACAGACATATGAATTTGCCTCACGCACAACTACCCGGAAGTGATAGTGCTCGCTTTCTGCCATATTCTCAGCAGTGACATTGCTCCACTTCTGCAACGACTCTAATGCCGTTCAACCTTTTTTTTGAAAACTGATGAATATTAAAACTTATGTTGACTAACAAAGTATCAAAGCATCTTAACTCAAACTGTTGAAAACATTTTGCTCAACTATTATTAGCATCTTACACAACTAATGAAAGCATTTTGGTCAACTATTTCCTTTCCATTGATCGATCTGCAGGTAGGCATACCAGTCAGCATTTTCTCCGGAAAGTTCGATGTCAAAATATCTTGTCAGCACACCACCTACCCAGGTCTGTGCATTTCTTTTTTGCGCGCCGTTCTTAACGGGTTATGCCAGGTATTTTTTTTCTGGTTTGAAACAGCTGCTGAATTTGCGGGTATTGGACTGCGCCTGTGTAATAACGCTGACGCATAAATCCAGTATTAATAATTTGAAATTGATTTTCATGGTTAACCTGTTGGACGATTGAAATTAACGAATCATCAGAATTAACGAATCATCAGAATTAACGAATGATCAGAGTTAACGAATTATCAGAATCAACGAATGATCAGAGTTAACGAATCATCAGAATCAACAAATGATCAGAATCAACGAATGATCGGGATAAATAAATGATCGCAATAAATGAATGATTAGATTGTCTGATACCTATCATTCTTTTACAAACGGTGTTTGTGAATATAGATTTATATACTCAGATGACGAAGACGGGGAGGGGTTTAAATCGCATTTTTAAAAATGACCGCGATTTCAGTCAATATGACCCCATTTTGACTGAAATCGCGGTCAAAAATATATTTTCGTAAAAGGAACATAAGTCCCGGGTGTTGAAAGGCTGATTTTTGACAAAGCATGAACCAAGACAAGGCCTGAATCAGCACAAAGAATGAATCGGCACAAAGAATGAATCGGCACAAAAAATGAATGAGCACAAAGAATGAATCAGCACAAAGAATGAATCAGCACAAAGAATGAATGAGCACAAAGCATGAATCCATGACAGAGCATGAACCAAGACAAGGTTTGAATCAGGGCAAAGTAAGAACCAGCATAAAGCCAGCTGCACGGATAATCGTAAAACTAATATCTTTGAGACCTTTGGCCCTGGACTGACTACTAAACTCCTGATTGATTGATCACGAAAACCTCATTTTACATGCCAGGCCAGGTTGCTTTGATTAGAGAAGTTATTGCTTTTACAAGACTCGTCGTTTTGCTATTGTTATCATCAGTGTCGTTTATTTCGCAGGCCCAGATAAAATGGCCGTCGAATCAGTTGCTTCCCTCATTTCCGGCTTCGGCCCAGACACAGGACTTCATAATTCTTAGGGAAACACCCACACAATGGCAGGCGGAAAGGCCGATGCTACGTCATGAAACAGGAAGGCTTGAAACAGATGGCTGGCTTTGCGAGCCGGATATTGATACTGCCCGCCGATACATGATTTACGGACCTTATGATACGAATATAACCGCCGGTCCGAACATAGCAGAGTTTCGAATAAAGACTGATAACAACACAGTGAACGATGACCCGATAGTTGACATCGACGTGAGGAACGCTACAACCGGTGAGACCATCGTCTTCCGGAAAATCACCCGGGTGCAATTTCCCACCGTCGGAGAGTATACCAATTTTACCCTGCCCTTCACCCTTTCAGCAGATAAGCAGTCTATCGAACTGCGTGTATTCTGGCATGGAACAGCTTACGCAAAAGTTGACCGCGTGAATATTCAGCAAAACAATTCTTCTGCTGAGATGTACCTGTTCGCCTCATTGAAAGGCATCGTTAATAAAAGAAATCCGCGAATCTTTTCTTATGAAGGCAATGCATCAGGCGAAGGACCATATACCTGGCTGCAGTCTCTCGGTTTGAAGTGGAAGGAGTACCCAAACAAATGGGATCTGATTACTAAATACCGAAGCGAGTTATCGGGCCTGATCGTTTACGACCCCGAACAGATACATACGGTAAACCTTGCAACGTTACTTGCGAAAGATAAAAAAGCAATCATCGCTTCGCCGGCTCTGATCACGCGGTTGACCTCTGCTCCCTACAATCTTCCTGTGCTTGTTGACTTAAGGGGACAATTTGCCAGCAAGTTGGCTGTATACCAGGCGATCTATGATAAATATTGGCCGAAGCTGGATCATCGGTTACTTATCGGGTTAAATCCCAATGCACATAAGGGTGCTCTCCGCGAATATGCAACAGCGTTAGGTACAGCCGTTATCTGGCTGGATCCGAAGGTTGCAGGTGAAAGTGAATTGCTTGATAAATTTTTATCTTCCATGCCGGCTGGTGCGAATTTTATGGGTTGGTGGCCGGAGGAGGCACCTGGAGTCGGGCGCGCATCCACTTTCGGTATCGCAACCATTGCCAGCGATTTTGCTACCAACCTGACTGTACACAGCGGTATGCCCAGGAAGTTCAATCCGAAACCCATACCGCCGAAACCTCCGCTTCAAAACAAACTCTATGTTGCTTTTATATTGAGCGACGGCGATAATTTGCAGTATGTAGAGCATCATATGCGTAAACTATGGAACAATCCCGATCGGGGCTCGGTTCCGATGGGTTGGACTATATCTCCCGCGATGCTCGATGCAATGCCCGGTGCACTGAATTATTACTCGAACTCTGCAACGGATAACGACAATCTCATTTCCGGTCCTTCTGGTTACGGTTATGCCTACCCGAATACATTTCCAAACCAGCAATCGCTTAATGATTTTGTTTCGAAGACCGAAGATTATAACCGGCGTGCCGGTCTCCGGGTAGTTACCATCTGGAATACGATCACCGGCGGCATAGACCAAAAGGTGGGTGAAACTTTTGCGCGCCTCGCACCATCTGTGCTTGGCCTCACCGCGCAAAATACCGGCGGTGGCCTTACGGTTTTCGATAAAAAACTTCCCGGGATGGCGCTGTCCTGTAATTATTGTACGAATGAAGAAGCCATGAAAAATCATATTACTAAGGCTTCATCAGGATGGAACCGGGCGGAACCGAGGTTTATCATAATCCAGGCTCAGCCCTGGCAAGGTATAAATCCATCGAGTTTTAAAGCCGTTGCGTCTTCACTCAATGAAGATTATATTGTAGTGCGCCCGGATCATATTTTCCAACTCATGCGCGAAGCGAACGGTCTTGATGTTCGCTGACAAGCTATAAGCTTGAAAGGCTGATTCGATAAGGACCAACATGGCCATCAAATGAGTACGGATTACAGAAACACCTGACCCAGGGAGTTTTCAGTACATACCGGCGCTTCGGCTTATTCAGAGTTGCTGATGATGGATGATAATCAGGCGGGAGTTTAAGCTCTTTCAAATAACTAATTGTTTACTATGAAAAAATTACTACGGATTTGTCATATTTCGCTGGGGCTTGTTACTTTGTTTTTCCCGGTAACAAAAGTGTTTGCACAAAAAGTATTTGCACAGGATATAAAGATCTCATTCGATCAATACCGGTTACCGGTGTTGCCGGGAAAGGAGCGTAACCCGGTGGCTGGTCTAACGGTAACGCACATGAGTAACGAAACCATTGATCTTACGACGCTGCGGCTTAAGATCATCAGTTCCGGAAAGGGAATGATAACCAGTGTTTCTCTTTTATCACTTGGCCAGGATTCTGCGGCAGCAGCAGATACAAAAATGGCAAAGGCAATCGAGGTGGGACGATCCCCGGGGAAGAGTGACGGTTCTGCTGAGATAAACGGAAGAGTATCCCTGAAAAACGGAAAGAATTATTTCCTCATTACAGTATCGGTATCTCAACAGTCATCATTGTATGATAGTATCCAGGTGCTGGCAACCCAGGCAGTGTTTGGTAAACGCTCAATGAACATCACTGCGCCATCCAGAATAACCTGGCAACGCATTGCCACTTCGGTTAGACGTGCGGGTGAGGAGAA